>JASLRT010000069.1 GCA_030743815.1 Candidatus Neomarinimicrobiota bacterium
GTCTTTGCTTGGTATCATTATCAAATTCATTTTTTAATAAATTATAACTACCAAAAAATACCACTCCAGCATCCGCTTTTGAATTAATGGTTTGATTGGATATAAAAATTTGTACTTTATGATAATATAGAATTCCAAAAGTGATATCAATTATTGTTAAAGCAAAAAGGATAATTGCGATTTTTTTCCAAGTCTTTAAATCTGGTGGGATAAAAAAAATCTTCAATTGCTTCATTTAATTTGGAGAGAGCTTTCTTTTAAATTTTCTTACTCTTTTAAGACCCTAAACTAATGATTGTAATCTATTCATCTCAACCCTACACACTTCTCGAAAAGTGATTTCGGCTGATGGATTCCGTTGAAAAGCATTATGTTGAATTTGGATAGTGATACGGGCAGTGTTTATCATCTGTGAATAACAGTGTTCCAAAGTTCTCAAAAGTACAAACTTAATACAACGATATAGTAATTTAACTATAGACGAAAAACCCTTTGCTAAGATGGGTCTCAGAGAAGCGGAGAGAGGGGGATTCGAACCCCCGTTACGGGGATACCGTAAACACGCTTTCCAAGCGTGCGCCTTCAGCCACTCGGCCATCTCTCCGATAATATGACACCCGTGAAAGCGTCTAATCAGTCGGACTTGGGCTCTTCGGCTTCCTCGGGCTCAGCTTCAGGTTCACCGTCAGTCACTTCTTCGGCAACAGCGTCTGTCACGGGTTCCTGAGATTCAGGCTCTTCAGCCTCAGCGGAAGCACCGTCAGCAGCCGGTTCATCATCCTCAGCGGATTCGTCATCAGGCTCGTCAGGGACCACCTCTTTGGCAGATTCCACTTCATCCACTGTTTCAGGTGCAGCCTCTACAGATTCCGCCGCAGTCACTTCTTCAACGACCGGTTCAGGTCCCTCCTCCAACTGCTTCAAATAGGCATCCAGACTCATGCCGGCGGGCACCTTGAGCAAACTCTCCTGGAATCGGGTCTGCCCCGTCTTCTCAGAAACTACAGATTTCACATACTTCACAACTCTGAACTGCTTTTCTTTTTTCAGCCCTCTCTTCGCCTTCTCAGCAAAACTCGTTCCCTTCGCCATTATCTCCTCCTGTAAGAGTTCATTATCTTCAGAAAATCGGATGCAAAGTTAACCTTTCCCATAACAATATTTAACGATTATGTGGCAGGAAACTCGAAGGAGGATTACGGAATATCTTCTTCGCTGTACTCAAATTCCATCAGGTCACCGTCAGTCCACGACTTCGGTTTTCTCTCGCCGGAGACGACTCTCATCTTGTTGTGACCTATGAATTCGAAGAGTGCGTACCGCTTGATGCCGGAATCGTATTTCAAGAGAAGTTCAAACGGTCTCTCGCCGAAATTGACAGCGTACTCGCCCGGCTCCTGTTCAGCAATGGACGTACCCATCAGAACGCCCTGCGCGAAACCTTTATCTCCGGTAAAGGACCAGACAGCCGTCAGAATCGCCCCTTTCCACAACCAATTTCCCTCAAGAAGTCTGATAATGTCGATACTCTGAACTGTCTGGCGTTTGCTCTCGTTGCCGGCTATGTCCTTCCCTTGAATGGCAAGAGTATATACGGTACCGATAAGCACCTTATCAGAACCGGGAGGTACAACCTCCGCATGATCTCCTTCCGTTAGATTCTCAGGCGACACTTTGAGTTCATGTGGCGATTCAGGATCTTCACTGCCCGCCTCTCTCGACCAGGTAAAGGTGATTTCAGACATTTCCTCACTGTTGGTCAGACCGAAGGGATCCATATAAACAACAGTCTGTTTGGCGGGAGACGCACGGGAAAGATCAATTTTTATCTTGGGCGCTGTTATATCGTAAGTAACGTCTGTGATCAAAACTTCTTCAGCCGGATTTCCCGCCGGATCTGTCCCTTCGAAAACGATATCATAAACTTTACCGTCCTCCAGTGAGGGCGCACTGGCAAGCTGAATATCCAGGTGACTCCCCCCTTCAAGCTCCCCACCTGATAGTGATTGAACCAGAGAAGCACCGCCGTCTTTCGGCGTCCAGCTGATGCTGCCGCTTTCCAGTGCTTCACTCAGTTCATACGAGACACGAGTGTGGTTGACCCAATCTGAATTCCCGGGCCCGGAGATGGTAAATACAGGCGGTACAGCGTCATATGAGATGGGGCCTGTCTCCGCGCCATCCGATTCGTTGCCTGCCATATCGCTCCCGGAAAAGGTTAACATATAGGTCGCACCACTCACGAGTTCGGTCATGTTGGCAAGAACGAACGCTTCGTGTGGCCCGGAGGTCAGTTCATCAGCGGTCAGCTCCACCGTATGTGGAGAATTCGGATCACTCGCACCACCACTTTGCCTCCAGACGGCCGTTCCTTTACTTAAAGCTTCACTTAATGTATAGCTGATTATCTCATTATTAACGAAAGAACCACTGGTGGGAGATACCTCTGTAAACTGTGGCGGCGTCACGTCATAAGTGATCATGGCTACTGTCACATCTGCGGTCTGATTACCGGCAAAGTCAACACCGGAAAGGGTCAGCTTATAGACAGCACCGTCAGTGAGGGGATTCTGGTTGGCAAGTGCAATCGTTGGGTGATCACCCTGGGCAAGTTCAAGATCGGTCAGTAGCACTTCATGAGGTGATTGGGAATCGGTATTTCCGGCGGTCTGAGTCCAGGTTACTTTCCCTTCAGCCAGCGTTTCGCTCAGAGAATAAGATACGAGCAACTCATTCAAAATGGATTCAGCCGCCGGCAATTCGAGAGAGGCGACCGGCGGAGTGACATCATAGAAAATTCCAGTCACGGCAACAGAGGTGCCCTCATTGCCGGCCATATCTGCGCCGCTTATCTCAATCGTATAGCTGGCCCCGTCGGCAAGTACCGGTGCGTTGGACAGAAGCACATCACTATGATCTCCCGATGTCAATTCGTCACCTGACAGCTCGATGGTGTGAGGCGAGCCGGGATCGTCGCTGCCCGATTCTCTCGTCCAGGTAAGTGTGCCGCTGGCAAGTTTTTCCGAGAAAGTATATGACAACCTGGGTTCTCTGATAGCGGTTTTGCCGCCCGGGATCTCCAATGTGAAGACCGGCTTCTCTGAATCGAATGTCACCGATTCGATGGCCATGCCGGAAGCTTTATTCTGCGCCGCGTCCTTACCGTCAAAGCTGATGCTATAGACAGCACCGCTCATCAGAACCGGCGCCGGGGAAAGTGTAATCTGCTGGTGATCGCCAGCTTCAAGTTCGTTCCCGCTGAGAAGCACTTCATGAGGAGAACCGGAATCCTCGGCCCCTCCCGTTCTTGTCCATCTGACCGTCCCTTCCGCCAGAGGTTCACTCAACGAATACGACAGTGCGCTGGTGCTCACTATGCCCGACGGCGCCGGGGAATTGGCCACGATAACAGGTGGAGTCACATCGAATATTACGTTATCAACCAATACGGAATCAGCGGCATTGCCTGCCTTATCTTCGCCGCTGAGCATTACACTGTAGACCGAACCGTCCATCAGCTTCGCTGCTTTCGCGAGCATGACATCCACACGGCTGCCCGCCTGCCTCTCCTCCAGGGAGAGTTTTGAACGGTGCGGTGATGCGGGATCTTCAGCACCGGCAGTTCTCATCCAGGTAAACGCCCCCGATTTCAGCTCCTCGCTCAGTTCGTAACTGACAGTAAGGTAATTCACCGCCTCACCTGCCGACGGCGATGAAAGGGTAATAACCGGATTGGTTACGTCGTAGGAAATCTCCGAAATGAGGACGCCTTCAGCTTCGTTCCCGGCGGGATCGATCCCTTGAAAGGCGACATCGTAGACAGCGCCATCCTGCAGAGAAGGAGCGGAAGCCAGTTCAATATCGGCATGTTCACCGGCCAACAGTTCGTCACCCGTCAGCGCTATCTCGTGAGGAGAACCACCATCAGCCGTACCGCCGATCTGCGTCCATGTGACTGTGCCGGACGCCAGCGGTTCAGAATTCGTATAGCTGACACGCACACTATTTGTGAAGGATACGGCCTCAGGGCTCGCTACCGTAAGAACCGGCGCAATATCATCAAATGTAAGTGATGTCACCGTAACTGCCTCTCCTGTATTGCCTGCCAGATCTGTCGCCTTGAAAGACAGCGAATAGACGGCGTCGTTCACCAGGTTTACCGCTTCAGCCGGCGAGACATCCAGGTGGCTTCCTGCTACCAATTCGGGACCGCTTAGAGAAATCGGATGAGGTGCTCCCGGATCTGCTTCGCCGCCGGTCCGGGCCCACGTCACTGTCGCTTCTTTGAGATTTTCGTTCACATCAAAAGAAAAGATGGGCTCTCTGATGTAACTGTCGCTCGTCGGAAAAGAGACTGTATAGACTGGAGGTGCTACATCGAAACGAACATCCGCTATCGTGACAGCTTCGGCCTCGTTTCCTGCTCTGTCCCGTCCACGGAATTCAACCAGATATCCGGCACCGTCCTGGAGCGTAAACGGGTGGCTCAGGGCTATGTCCAGATGCTCGCCTTGAGTCATCTCTTCCTCAATCAATTCAATAATGTGCGGCGCCGCCTGATCGAGTGAGCCGTCAACTCTCGTCCACGTCACCGCTCCCCACACCAACGCTTCGCTCAGAGAGTATGATAATCTCGTATTATCAATAAAAGAATTGTCTTCGGGAGAGATAGCACTTATAACCGGCGGCTCCTTGTCGAATGTGACGTTCTCAATCACGATGTCCTCAGATGAATTGCCGGCAAAATCAAGACCGGAAAAAGTGACAGAATATAGAGCGCCACTCACCAGTTCTGGGGCGTCAGTCAGAGTCCATTCTTGATGATCTCCCATTTCCAGTTCATTCAGTGACAGTATGGAGGTGTGGGGAGTTCCTGTGTCCTGCGTGCCCGATTCCCATTTCCATGTAATTTTTCCTTCTTTGATCGACTCAGACAGCGAATAGGTAACCATCGGCGCCCCGATAAAATCACCGTGGACCGGTGCCGTAACAGCGAAAACCGGTGGCGTCGTATCGTAGGCGATATTCTCAATCGAAACAGTGTCAGATACATTGCCGGCAAAATCCTTGCCCACGACCGTAATGGTATAGATGGATCCGTCACTCAGAGTGGGCGCATATTCCAGCGTAATGTCCGCGTGATCACCGACCGCTATTTCACCCTTGAACAGGGGAATCTCATGTGGTGAGTTGGCATCGGCGGTTCCGCCGCTCTGTTTCCAAGTTACGGTGCCTTCAGCTAACTCTTCGCTGAGAGAGTACGTGACACGGTTGTGGTTCACTGTTTCATCGGCAGCCGGAGATGCCAGTGCAATGACCGGCGGCGTCGCATCAAACTTTACACCCGTGATTTCGATGGTCTCGGCACTATTGCCGGCTCGATCCCGACCGTTGAACTGAATCGTATAAATAGCACCGTCCACCAGCTCCGGCACTGCAGCGAGTTGACCGTCGTGAGGCCCGTCAACCAATTCCTGATCTAACATCACCAGTTCGTGAGGAGAGTCAGGATCAGGATTTCCTGCGCTTCGAATCCACGTGACAGTCCCGCTGGCAAGATCTTCTTCCAAGCTGTAGGCAATACGCGAATCGGCAATAAAAGCTCCTGTTGCCGGAAATTCCACCTGGAATTCTGGTACTCGTACATCGTATGAGACTTCTGAGACAGAGACTGTATCGGACCGATTGCCAGCTGCATCGACCCCTTCCACGGAGATTCTATAGACGCTGCCGTCCTTAAGGATCAGCGCATCAGTCAATGTTAAATCTGTATGTGCACCGCCGCCCCTCTCTCCTTCCGCCAAGGTTACTACATGGGGTGATCTTGGATCAGTCTCACCGGCGATCCGCGTCCAGATGACTGACCCTTCGGCAATGATTTCGCTCAGTTCGTAGGAGATGCGCGTATGGTTCACATATGAGCTGTCGGACGGCGAGAGTCCTGAAATGGCGGGCGGCGTCACATCATAAGAAATGCCCTGAATAACCGTCGGCTCCGACCTGTTCCCAGCTCGATCTATCCCCTGATAGGCAAGCGAATAGATCGTTCCGTCTGAGAGAGACGGCATCTCGCTGACAGCAAGTTCCTCATGTTCTCCCGCCGTCAACTGATCACCGGACAACCTAGAAGAGTGAGGTGATTTACCGTCGAAACCTCCCCCCGATCGCTCCCAAGTCACAGCCCCTTCGATAATATCTTCGCTCAGTGAATACGATTGCGCGGCTGAAGAGATAAAACTGTTCGGTTCCGGTGAAATGACAGCAAAGACGGGACTCGTAACATCGTAGGTAATCGAGTCGATGCGCACCGTATCGGCGATATTGCCCGCCACGTCCGAACCGCCAATTCTGAGCGTATAGACAGCACCGTCTACCAAAATAGGCGACTCCTCCAGCCTGCTTTCTGGAAAAGTCCCCGACTGAAGTTCAATCCCGCCGAGCGATGAGATGTGAGGCGTATTAGGATCTTCGGTACCACCAATTCTGGTCCAGATAAATGTCCCCTCCAGCATATTTTCACTTATCCAGTACGAAACCTTTGGATCGTTGATGAATGATCCGGATGCAGGCGTCACATCGGAAATAAAGGGTGCTGTAGCATCAAATGTGACATCGGCAATGGTGACCGAATCCGCCTCATTCCCGGCATGATCCTTACCTGAAAAGGTGATGGTGTAGGTCGTCCCCTCGCTCAATTGTGGCGCGGCCGTAAGTTCAACCTCGAAATGTTCTCCTGCTTTCAGCTCTTCGTCGACCAGTGATTGAACATGCGGCGAATTCTTGTCCAGTGTACCTCTAACCTGCTCCCACGTAATACTCCCCTCGCCCAGATCCTCAGAGACACTATAGCTCACGTGCGAATCGGCAACGTAGATTTCGATCTTCGGCCACGCTACTTCAATGACGGGCGCTATGACGTCATAGAATACATTTTCCATGACCAAGGTGTCCGATATATTCTGCGCCGCATCCTGTCCCACAAAGGAAATAGTGTAGACAGCCCCGTCCTGAAGCGACGGAGTCTGCTGGAGCACTACGGCATCGTGGCGACCACCCAGCAGTTCATCTCCGGTCAGCTGCGCCACATGTGGCGAGCGCGCATCTTCTGCTCCGCCGACATGCCGCCAGACGATTGACCCCTCATCGATGTTCTCGCTAAGATTGTAGCTGAGAGCAGACGAATTCATGAATCCGTTGCTGGACGGCTTGACATCTGAGAAGACAGGTGCGGTGGCATCAAAGAGAATGCCCTGAAGCGGCGTAGATATAGATTCGTTGCCGGCCCTGTCGCGCCCCTTCAAATAGACAGAATAGACGGCACCTTCCACGAGAGAGGGAGGTGGTGATACGAGAGCGGCGGTGGCATGTTCACCGCTGTTCAGTTCGCCGTCCGTCAGGATCTGCGTATGTGTGCCCACTTCATCCTCACTGCCGGCAGACCGCTCCCAGACGACGCTCCCCTCGTTCAGTTGCTCCGAGACTATGAATCCGACGTCGAAATTCCGCACCGGCATAGCCGCCACAGGATAGGTCATCTCAAATCTGGGCGGCGTATTATCGAAAACGATTTCCGTCACCATGACCGTATCTGAACTGTTCCCAGCGCTATCCTGACCAATGAACTGAATGTCATAAGTGGCGCCATCCACGAGAAAAGGTGCATTAACCAGGGCGGAGTCTCCGTGGTCTCCCACAGCCAATTCCGTCCCTATAAGTTCCACAGCATGCGGCGAAGACGGATCCTCTTTCCCGTCCTGCCTGGTCCAGATCATGGAGGCACTCTTAAGCGGTTCATCAACGCTGTAGCGGACGCCCGCAGAATTCACCTCAGTCGCTGCCAAAGGTGACGCTAAATTCATAACAGGCGGTACGTCATCGTACCTCACCCCTTCAGCCACCACCGGAGACGACTGCTTACCGCTCAAATCAGTCCCCTCAAGTGTAACCGAATAGATTGCCCCGGAAACGAGCTCAGGCGCCTGCGCCAGGAGGAGGCTGTCGTGTGATCCCGCCTGGAGTTCATCAGCGGCAAAGTGAGCGGTATGCGGCGCGTTATCATCAATCTCACCACCGGTCCGGGTCCACGTGGCAGTCGCCTTGTTCAAAAGTTCACTTATCGAATAACTGATCTGTGCCGTCGAAACGTGCCCGCGCGACTGAGGATACGCCAGCTGAATTTGCGGCGGAGTGACATCGTAAATAATCTGTCTGCTGACCGTACCGCGAGATGGATTGCCGGCGCGATCAAGACCCATGAATGTCACCTCATATACCGACCCTTCCTTAAGGGGTAGCGCTTCCGGCGGAGAGACGGATTTGTGCACCCCCATGTTCATGCCGTCCGCGGACAGTTCAACCATATATGGCGAATCCGGATCGAGGTCACCACTGACCTGAGTCCACATGACGGCACCCTGAATAATGTCTTCACTGAGATGGTAGGTGACAGCGTCTGAAGCAATGAAAGAGCTGTCGCCGGGTACAATCTGGGAAAAGGCGGGTGGTGTGATATCAAATTCCACGTTGTCCACTTCAACCGGTGTCGCCTCATTGCCGGCCAGATCACGTGCCGTCAGCCGGACGATATACCTGGCGCCGTCCCGCAGACTTAACTGCATTTGAGGATCGTCAAGCCGGTGGTCGCCTGAGGATAGATTCTCCTCCGCCAGCCGCAGATTGACATGGGCGGTATCCAGCGCTTCCTTCCCGATCTCGTACCACTCAAGTTCAGCCGAGGCCATCTCTTCAGTGAAGCTGTAAATGACTTCTCCCTGCCTGACAGCGGACTCGGCCAGCGGAAGTAAAACAGCCACCTTGGGAGGTCGACGATCGTGTGCTACTCGGGCAATATTTACTGTATCAGAGAGATTGCCGGCCAGATCAACTCCGTGAACCGTGATGTCGTAGACCGCCCCATCTGCAAGAGGCGGCGCATTTACTAACTGAATGTACTGATGTTTGCCTTCATGCTTTTCTTCCCCCTCCAGTTTGACGTGATGCGGGGCCAGCGAATCAGGCTCACCGCCTACGTGCCGCCAGACCGTTTCTCCACTGTACAATTCTTCGCTGAGTGTATAGCTGACCACCGAACTGTTGACGAAGCCACCGCTATCAGGAAGCTGCCACGCGATGACCGGTGCTGTTGTATCGTAAGAGACACCGGAGACAGTGAGGAAAGGCCCGGGATTGCCGGCAATATCTTTACCTTGAAAGAGGATGCCGTAAACCGTCCCCTCCTTCAGCTGAACATCCTCGCCAAAACTGATCTCTTCATGTTTCCCCGCTTTTAGAATCCCTGCCGAAAGTCCCACAACATAGGGCACGTCAGCATCACGCATACCCCTCTCCCATACCCACAAGACTTCTGCCTCAGCCAGTGATTCATCAAGCACATATGAAATCCGCGGGTGAGAAACAAAGAGATCGGCATCCACCGTATAGGTTGGCGGTGTGGTGTCAAAAGGAACACTGTTCAGAACGATATCAGCGGCCTGGTAGCCACTCTCACCTTCACCTGAAAAAGTGACGCGGTAAATGGCGCTGTCTAAGAGTGTCGGTGCATTCCGCGGCGAAACCGTCAGGTGTTCACCCCTGGTAGACTCTTCAAATATAAGCGGCATAACATAAGGTGCCACTGTGTCTGTCTTACCTCCAACCCAGTCCCACCGGATGGTGGCGTTAATAACACCCTCTTTAAGCGAATAGGAGAGTGTTGGGCTGTTCACTGCCAGTGAATCTTCAGGATAGATGACCGTTATCACAGGTGCCCTTCCGTCAGCAGCAACCGTCATGTGATTGATCAGTGTCAAGGTGGAATCGTACTCCCAGACGTCGGTTGTACCGCTCTCGGCATCGTAATCTTTAACATACCTTTTGACTACTCTTTCCGCCGGCATGGATATCCAGTCCTCCTGCCTCAGGCGCCCGTTATCATCATAATTCATCTCAATGACGCCGTAGAGGAAACGGTTAACGTCGAAAAAACGGTAGACCTTTGGTTTGCCGTCAGCCAGATATTCAACGGAGGTGAAGCGGTCATCGAAATCCTGAATACGCCGCACACCGTAAGTGTGACGAATGAACTTTTCGGACATCTTCTCCTGTGCGCCAAATTGGGTATAGGTTACCAGTGTACTGTCGGCGCTAAAAACTGAGATTTGATTCAAGACACCTAAAGTGGTATCGTACTCAAAGCGCTCAAAACGATCGAGTTTGTTTTTGCGCACAAAGTAATATTTACCAACCACATTACCGTCATAGTCAAAACGGACTTCGAGATAAGACTTCCACCCCACCTTCCTTTCTGGCAGCTCTATGCCACGACGGAAGTCATCTTCAGTACGGTATAAACGGACGTCTCCGTCCGCACTTGCCAGAGAAGAAATATGAAAAATTAAGAATATGACGGAGAGTCTTACCACGAGTAGAGTTTAATGCGCACCGCTTAGAGAGTCAAAGATAAACGATAACGAATGATGGGTGATGGGCGTTGGTTGATGGAAAACTTGAGGTGATGGATGGACCGTTCTTCTGTTTCAGTAATTACCATCACTCCACCGGCTAAGGTTTATGGGGAATACCGAGGTATTCATCAATTACCCAGTTGACGGACCAGTTATGTCCGAGGCGCTGCCCGTCCATGGTAGCGGGCAGGCGGGTTACTGTACTAGTGGGAAACAGCACCTCTTGTGGATCAAACTTAAAGCGGCGAAAGGCGTTATCGAGCAGGTGCTGCGTCCGCCACTGGAAGTGAGATACTCCTTTCTCCCACGGTAGGAATAGAACTTCGCCATCTGGTCCGGTGGAGAGAGAACAGCTCTTGAAGAGGCGCGAGTAGCCGCGAAGGGGGGCCGCGATCGAATGTACTTCTATAGGAATATTGAGATGCAGAAGAGCAGCACAGAAAGTGACAACCAATCCGCCGTAGCTGTGGCCGAACAGCACCACTTTTTCCGTTCCGAGAGAAAGACCGACGAGGGAATCGATAGATGCTGACAGGAGTACTGCGGCACTATCAGGGCATGTCTGCCAATCGTAGCGGTAAAAGTAAGTGTGATTGTACACCTGAGCGAGTTTTGACACAGATGCCACCCACTCGTACCCTTCTGACTCGAAGCCGTGAACCGCAACGTGGAGAACGGTCTGGATCAGGGAAGTGTCCGCCGTAATTCGCGTAAAGCCGTAGGGCTGTGAAATCAGTTTCTGTCCAGACGCCTTCACCTGCTCCCCAGCCGGCAGATCCTGTACGCGAATGGAGGATACAAAAAGAGTGTCAGCTTGCACTGAAAGAGAGAAGGCCAGCTGGATAAGCAGAAACTCCAACCTACACCACTTTAACAGTATTAAGATGATTTTCACACTTCTACCCCTCGGATCGAACCAGTGAAAGTTTATGCAACAGAGATGAAGAATACTCTCGAAAAATGAATCTAAGCAACATTCATGGATGGCCGCCTGTCATAAACGACTCTATCACCTTGCCCCACTTCCCTCTCTCCTTTCTCGGATTGCCACAGGATCATATTTACCTTTTCCGTTGCGAATTCGATATGCCATTGTAAATTAATTTTATCGCTTTCTTAACCTTATCGAACGAGAATCTGAAATCATTGAAACAGGATAGTACAACAATTCGCTTAACTATCGTTCTGGTTACTTTTGTCTCACTTCTATCTTCCCAGGAAGATAACGGAACGGCCGCCGTCCTCGATCTTGTCCCTCGCGGTATCACCGAAAAACAGAGCGGCGTCTTGACAAAGATCTTCAGAAAAAACATCGCAGACATCGGTAAAGTGGAACTGATAGATCGAGAAAAAATGATCCAGCTCCTTGCCACTGAAGGGACTCTGCCGAGTTGGTGCGCCGCCGAGTGGTGCGCAGTGGAAGTAGGCCGTCTGTTGAGCACGGAAAAGGCTGTCGCCGGCTATGTGGAGAAGGAAGGGACACGTTTCTCGCTGGGCGGAATATTGGTGGCTTCCGAATCCGGGGATGTCATCAGTACGACGACAATCGAATTTGTGGGAGAGATGGAAAGTCTGCTCACTGAAGTGAAAGTACTCGCCTATCAACTGTTCGAGACGGCGCTGCCGCCTGACCTTCAATCGAAGCACGACGAAATTATGCGGCATTCCGAGGATCTGCAGGGCATCACCGCCGCCAGAAAACGGACGACCGCTGTCATCAGATCAGCCATTTTCCCCGGACTTGGACAGCTCTACCTAGAGAAGAAATTGCTCGGCTTCGGTTTTCTGGCAACACAAATGGCCCTGGGAGGAGCAATCTATTCAGAATATTCAACCTATAAAACTTCATACGATGAAACGGATAATTTTTATCAACTTTATCAAGAAGAGACAAACGTCGATTCGATCCTTCAATATAAGGACGATGCAAAAGTATCGTTCAGGCAGGCGGAGACGGCGATTCAGCAACGGAAGACATTCACCAATGTGGCGCTGATCTTCTGGCTGGGAAATATCTATCACGCTTACAGGTCCGTCACCATTCCCGACACCGCTGAATCTAAGTCGCCTCTCCTCAAGCTCTACTTTGATCACAGAGCTGGCGGCGTGGGACTGGGAGTAGCCATTGCGCTGGATTAGACTCTACACTGTTCTACTTATCGTTCTTGTTGCCGGGTGTGAAAAACTGCCGACGCTGGACTGGGTTAATCCTCTCGACCTTGAAGTAGCAGCTGCTGACTCTGTTGATATGCCGGCCCTCGTCTTCTTCCCTGACAGTATAGTGGTTGAGACAGGCAGCAGTGTACAATTACAGGTCTTCGCCATGGAAGTGGACAGTTTGAGCGGCGCTCATATCCAGATAAGCTATGAACAGGAAAAAATGTCCTTATTATCGGCGACAGTCGGAGACTTCTTCCAGGCTGCGAATGAACCCATGTTCTTCTTCAATGATGACACAACCTATGGTATTCTTGATATCTATACGATAAGTGTGGGCACCGATACTCTCAGGGAAGTTTCCGGTACAGGCAACCTGGCCTATCTGGAATTTCAAACCCTGGCTTCGGGAAAACTGATACTTGAATATACTGATGAATCTGAGCTGGTTGATGCAGACGATAATCAAATCGAAATCCAAACGCTCCTTAAGGGTATCATCAATGCGGAATAGACAGAACACGTTTAGGTTTCTTCTCGCTGTTTCAATTCTCTCACAAACTTTGTCTGCTCAGGTACCGACAATCGATTCTGTATCCTCCAGCAGTGCCAACGGCATTTACGCACCATGGAATAAGCTGAACCAGGAGTTTGTAACAGGCACAGTTGATTCGGTCATCAATATCACAATATATTTTTCTGAAGCTGTCTATTTATCTGATGGGATACTCAAAATCTGGTTAAATGTTGGCCCCACAAGTCGAAATGTGGATATAGATGTTCTCAGCGGTCTCGATTCCGCTTTAACATCGTACACTGTCCAGAATGACGATTTTGCTAGTGATCTCTCGGTCAGCTCTGTCTCTTTAGTAGGAGACGGTGCTACATTAAAGGATAGCGACGGAAACATGATTGCGAGCTATTCCATTCCTGCTGGAGGGAATTTGAGCGATCTTAAGGACATCATACTCGATGGGAAGCCGCCGTCAGCACCAACAGGCGTTACCGCATCACCGGGAGATCAGACGGTTCTCGTTTCCTGGGATAAGAGCAGTGAGACCGATATAGGCACCGCACGACTGGACCCCAGAAAACCGGCATACTACGTTTACGGAAGGGTCATAGATGAAGAAGCAACCGCGTTGGCAAAAACAATCCTATCTGCCAACGTCACAAGTACGCTTGAGGACCCCATCTCTGGTCTCAATAACGATCTTGAATACTGTTATAAAGTAACCGCCATAGATACTCTGGGAAATGAGGGTGAATATTCTGACGAAATATGTGTCACACCGTTCCACCCGCCTGAAGCAGGGACTATTTTGGACGGCTTGTCACTCAGTGACTCGATAGATCACCGTTGGACAAATTCTCCTACTACACTATTCGCAACCTGGGAAAAGTTTGAAGATGATATCTATGCAAATGCCGCAAACTATCCTACCTATGAATACTGTGTTGGACTTAACGCCATGAATGATATTCGTGACTGGACTTATATAGGTCTGGATACTACAGTAATGGTAACCGGCCTTGATCTTATCGAGGGATATACCTACAAAATCAGTGCACGGGGTACAGATGTTACTCTAAAGTCGGATACAACCACAACGGATGGAATAACAATTGATTTAACTCCGCCTGAGATCGGAAGCGTAACCGATGGGCTTACCGCCGATTTAATTTTTACCAATGAAACAGATTCCCTGACGGTCTACTGGTCGGACTTTGTCGACTCCCTCAGCGGAACAGAGTACTATCGCTATACCGTCAGCGATACAGCGGGGCTTGCTGAAGAAGCTAAGTGGGATACTACTTCCAACACATCTGTCACCCACGATTCGACCTATCACCACGGGAACAGCTACTTTTTCTCTGTCACCGCAATAGACAGCTCCGGCAACATTTCTGAAATCTCTACCAGCAACGGCGTTACAATAGATACTATTCCACCACTGCCCGGAATCGTTCAGGATGGGTTGACTGAAGAATTGAACTGGACCACTGACTCCACCTATTTGGCGTCCATCTGGATGGGATTTTCCGATGATTTGAGTGGTCTGGATACCTTTCAGTATGCCATCGGGACAGCAGCTGGTGATTCGAATTTTGTCACCTGGACCGGTACCGAGACGGATACCTCTTTCACGAGAAGCAATTTGTCCCTGTTAGATGCGATTACCTATTACGTCTCCGTCAGGGCTTTCGACATCGCCGGCAACCGATCGAACACAGCCTCAAGTAGCGGCGTCACCGTCGACCTGACGCCTCCTTCAATCCTGGATATTTCACCGGACAGCACCACCTTCATCAAACTAATGGACACCACAAAACTTCAGATCGCTTTCTCTGAAGAGATAGCTGCCCTGAATACAGAAATAGTTTCTCAATTCGGAGATTCGGTAAACTTTTTTATCAGCGACTCTGGCGACACTGCAATCCTTCATCTTCTTCCACCGCTGATAAGCCTCGACACGCTCAAAATCCAGCTGAAGAATATCACCGATTTGAGAGGGCTCGTACGCGATTCTTTAACTTACGAATACTACACCGGTCTGCTGGCCGATTTCAATGACGATCTGGAAGTTGACGTGTCAGATATGACCAGCTTCATTTCTCAATGGCCGGGGATCGATATCGGTCCTGTCTCGGGAACAATCCCTCACTTCAAGCCTGAAATGGACGGCACCACCGATCTGAGGGACGGCATGGCCTTCGCCCGCATGTGGCGCTGGTCACAGGAAAAGAGTGATTCCCTATTTAGATTCTATCTTCCTTTGGGTGATGAGCTCAGTGTAGAACACGACGACAGAACGCTTATCCTTCCGCTTCCGGAAGGGACTTTATCCGGCAGGATCGCCCTGCGAACAGCTGGTGTCAAGGATCACATTCGCCATCTTGAACAGGATGGTGTAACCGCGGATGGAATAATCCTTACTCACTCCAGCACGGAAGACAACATATTGCTGCTTACGGTAGGATACATCCTTGAACGTCAAAACAGAAAGCTGTCATTTGCCATGCCGCAAACATATAGTTCAACCCCAATCGAACTGAGCTATATTTTCTATTCAAAGGGGGGCGATATCATTTCCATGGGAACACGGGATGTCAGCGCTCCTCTAATCCCGGCCACATTTGCCCTGCATCAGAACTACCCCAATCCGTTCAATCCGCTCACGACAATCCGATATGACTTACCACACGATTCTCACGTGGAGATCATCATTTACGACGTTCTAGGACGCCAAGTGAGGACTCTGGTGAACAAGCAAGTGTCAGCAGGATATCACTCCGTCGTGTGGGGTGGGAAGAGTGACTTCGGGATACCTTTAGGTTCAGGGCTCTATCTTTATCGGATTCAGACGGAACAGTTCGGTCAAGTGCGTAAAATGTTTCTCCTGAAATAAACCACCGCCAAGACCTTAAAAAGGCTCGTCAACCATTTCAAGATTCTCTGTTAATTGAGATCATTCTTGAAGCTGAATCTGTAGCGGAGGAGGGACTTGAACCCCCGACACGCGGATTATGATTCCGCTGCTCTAACCAACTGAGCTACTCCGCCAAATTGGGCGGCGAAATCTACTTCTCACCCAAGAATATTCAAAAGCTCCAGTGACAGCCTGATTCCCACTCCCGATGGACCGGCCGGCATATACGGCTGATCCTTGTCGCGCCAGGCCGTCCCGGCAATATCGACATGGGCCCACGGCGTCTCTCCTACAAACTCCTTCAGGAAGGCGCCGCCCGCGATCGTTCCGGCCTGACGAGGAGCACCAAGATTCTTCACGTCGGCGATTTTGCTCTTAATATCATCGCAATACTCATCCCACAGCGGCAACGGCCACACCTTCTCGCCAGATGCTTCTGCTGCCTTACGGATCGCGTCTATCAATTTCTCGTCGTTTCCCATGACGCCGCTGGCCACGTGACCGAGAGCAATTATTACAGCACCGGTTAGAGTTGCGAAGTTAACCATGTAACGAGGATCATGTTTCTGCGACACATAGGCGAGGGCATCGGCCAGGACGAGACGCCCTTCCGCATCAGTGTTTAGGATTTCGATGGTCTTTCCGTTGTAGGCCCGGACGATGTCTCCCGGTTTTGTGGCATGGCCGCCCGGCATGTTTTCTGTAGCCGCGATGGCACCCACGATATTCACTTTTGGCTTCAATCGACCCACCGCTTGCATGATGCCTAGGACTGTTGCGGCGCCGCACATATCAAACTTCATTTCATCCATCTTGCTGGAAGGCTTGATGGAGATACCACCGGTATCGAAAGTAATCCCTTTACCGACGAAAGCGAACGGCTTCTCCCCCTTCTTGCCGCCGCTATACTGAATCAGGATGAACTTCGGCGGTTCGTCGGCCCCTCTTGCCACCGATGCAAATGCACCCATCCCCATCTGTGTAAATTGATCCCGCCCCATCACTTTGCATCTCATTCCGGATGATCTCGCAATCCTGCGCGCCTCGGTCACAAGCCTCGCAGGGGTAGCCACATTACTGGGGTGATTGGCCAAATCACGGGCAAAACAGACCGCCTCAGCCACCGCCCGGCCGCGTTCCACGCCGACTCTGCTGGCACCATTGATGAGGGTTATCCTGTTCATCACTGTGGCATCTTCCGTATCGCTCTTGTAATCAAGAAATCTGTAAGAGCCTAATATGAGACCCTCTACCCAGGCTTGAGATACCTCAGCCGCCGCTGACTTCAGAGCGTCGCCACCCGGAACTTCAGACGCCATCGTATCGATCTTGCTTGCTTGGACCGTCTTCACTGCTGTCCCGGCCGCCTGGCGCAGTCTGTCCAACGTGAAGTCCTCCCTTTTTCCCAGTCCCACGAGCAAGATCCGGTTTGCAGGTTTTCCCGGGAAGATAGACAGAGTCTTTCCCGCCTTGCCTTCAAAGTCGCCTATCTCAATCCTCTGTGAAAGTGCACCAGCAGCCGCTTCGTCAATGTTCTTATGAAAATCAGACAGCTCACCATCCTCGAACAGACCGAGAACCAGCACCTCCGGTGACAACGAGTCCAGACTTCGTCGTGTAATCTGAATCCTTTTCACATAAGCCATAACTAAATCTCCTTTCCTCAATTGCAGGGATGGAAAGTTAGTTCAATTCCAAGAAAAGAGAAATGGGGAAAGGGGCTCTGGAATAGAACGTGGAGCTCAGTGCTAAAACTGGTGAAGTTGTAACTGGTGAGTGGCAGCTGGTAGAGCGGCGGAGTGGCCCATCTACTCCCGAAGCTTAGGGATACGATGCATAAATAGCGGACATCGGACTTGACTCAAGTCTTGGCGATGGTTCGGAGAAGAATCACAGCGCTTCGACTGTCAGAAAAATTCCAATTGTTCTTGCAACTTGATATAGGAGTTCTTAACTTATATACGCCTTATGTACGCACCCTCACAAGAATGAGACTCAGAGACTGACAATGGAGCACCTGATACTGGAGAATACCGAGGAGAACACACCTTTTTTCTTCCTTCAGATACTGAAATGTCCGCGTTGCGGACAATCGTGGTCCGCTGACTACTCAGACTATCGCTGGATGCGGGATGATGACGCTGTCGTCTGCTGCTGCGGAACAGTCATGTGTCACGTGGACGATCTGAAAGAAGACTAGAGCGCCTCACAGCAATATCGATATTTACGTCAGTGCCGGCGAGGGTTGCCGGTCTCAACAATCACGAGAGCTCCCGTTCTATAACCATTGCCTTGAGTTCGCAATGTTGCTACCTTCAATCAAGTATCTTCAAGTCTTACCTCGTAAAATAGCGTGTCACAAACAGAGAAACTTCTGGCTGAACTTTCTGCACTCCTCGGATCGGAACGTATCACATCCGACCCGACAGAGCTGCTTGTTTACGAATGTGATGGACTGACTTTGAGCAAGCATCCTCCGGATGCTGTTGTCTACCCCCAATCGACTGAAGAGGTGGCAGAAATCGTGAGAATCTGTCACCGTCACGCCACCCCCTTCCTGGCACGAGGTGCCGGAACCGGTTTAAGCGGCGGTGCGATAGCTGCACAAGGCGGCGTCGTTATCCAGATGTCCCGCATGAATAGCATCCTTGAGATCGATTATGAAGACGAAATTGCTATAGTCCAGCCGGGACTGGTGAACCTGGAACTGTCGCAAGAGACAACTTCTTGCGGTTATCACTTCGCACCTGATCCGGCGAGCCAAAAGGCTTGCACCATTGGCGGAAATGTCGCCGAAAATGCCGGCGGACCGCACACACTTAAGTACGGCGTTACGGTCAATCACATCCTCGGCGTTAAAGCCGTCATGCCGTCAGGAGATATAGTCCAGTTTGGCGGCAGACTGGAAGAGACCGTAGGATATGACCTGACCGGTATCATGGTTGGATCAGAGGGTACATTCTGTATCGTAACAGAAGCGATTGTCCGACTGACAAAAAATCCCGAGACTCAGCGGACATTTCTGGCTGTCTTCGATTCGGTAGAAGATGCCAGTAGCACGGTTTCAAATATTATTGCCGCCGGCATTATCCCCGCGGCCCTCGAACTGATTGATAATCTTGTGATCAAGGCGGTGGAAAGTCACCTGAAAGCCGGTTTTCCAACCGATGCCGCGGCTATCCTCCTCATCGAAATCGACGGTAATGAATCAGTCCTGGAAGACGAGGCATACCGGATTGAGGCTGTCTGTTCGGCCAGCGGCGCTGTCGATTTTCAGCAGGCTCAATCAGAAGAGGAACGTCAGAAGCTGTGGCGCGGTCGCAAGGAAGCCATCGGCGCAGTGGGAAGAATAACGCCGGCGTTCTATACGAATGACGGGGTCGTGCCTCGATCCAAGCTTCCACAAATCCTTAAATTCAATCTGGAGACCGGCAAGAAGTTCGGGCTGCGGGTAGCTCATCTCTGTCACGCCGGTGACGGCAACATTCACCCGATTATCCTTTATGATCCTGATGACCATGCCCAGGTAGATGCTGCCGTCAAAACGTCAGAAACGATCCTGGAAGAGTGCGTCAGGATGGGCGGCGCTCTCAGCGGCGAACACGGCATCGGGACAGAAAAAGTACAGACGTTCGGCATAATGTTTACGAAAGAAGATCAGGCGCAAATGCTCAAGATGAGAGACGTCTTCAATACCACTGGATTACTCAATCCGGGTAAGATATTTCCATCTGGTTCCGGCTGTGGCGAAACCAGACTCAGGAAAACTGTCAGCGGCGGCGGATGGCTCTAATGAAAACAGCGCTTGAAACACGGCTTGCTCCTCTCTTTGCTAAAGAGGAAATTTCACTATCTATTGAAAGCGTGCCGGCTCGAATCACTGTTTATCCAAAGACGGCTGAACAGGTTTGCGAACTGGTAAAGATGGCCGCACAGGATGGAATCACCCTGCTGCCTGTTGGCGGAGCGACCCATCTCTACCGCAATGGCAAGACACTCGACGTGGCTGTTTCACTTTCGTCACTACCGCAAAGTACGGCTCACTCACCTCCCGATCTGACGGCGACCCTTCCCGCCGGACTCTCTTTCAGCCGGGCACAGGAGTCTCTCATGCATCACGGCCAGCACATCCCCCTCAATCCGCCTATTGAAGACAGATCAACAGTTGGCGGTATCATCAGCACCGACAGCTGGGGTCCGCGGCGCCACCGATACGGCACAGCACGTGACTTGGTCATCGCTACCACGCTTGTGAACGCGACTGGAGAGATGGTACATGCAGGCGCCAAGGTGGTCAAGAATGTGAGCGGATACGATATGAATAAGCTCTACATAGGTGCGCGGGGAACTCTCGGAATCCTCCTGGACGTCTCATTCAAACTGTATCCCGAACCGGAGAAACGCGTAACCTTCACAGCGTGCTTCAATGCCGCCAGCGACGCCTTCAAACTGGCAACCGAGGTAAACAGAAGTCAGCTGGATCTTGAGGCGATGACCGTTGTGAAGGGTAGCTGGACGCCCGGCAAAACGCGACACTGGTGGCTCCTCATGAACCTTGCGGGGCCCACGAAGGGGCTCAAACCGCAGATCGATCAGCTACAGAAGCTTCACCAGAGAGCTGGCGCCAGATCATGGAAAATCGCCTCCGAGTCAGATGCGCAAACCTTCTGGCGCACTGCGAACGATAGTTCCACAAGCAGTAGCGCAGATGGTGACGATGAGGAGTATCTTGCCAGAATAGCCCTGCCGAAAAAAAATCTCCTCCGCTTCATCGCTGAATTTTCTGGCCAATACAAAGAAAATCTTTCATTCAAGATTCTACCGGGAGCGGGAATCTGTTATCTCGCCTACTCCAATAAGTTCAGTGAGCAACACGAATTTACCTCTTCACTCATCGATCATATCCGATCGTTCGGCGGCAGTGTAGAATTTGAACGTCTCGGGCAAGATACACAGGAGCGGTGGCCGATTCTTCCCGATTCGCTGACGTGGATGAGAAAGACGAAAGAGGCTCTCGATCCAAACGGTATCTTTGCACCGGGTACTTTTATCGATGAACTCTAAAGCACAAATACTGTCACAAAACACCATCGCCGGTACTTTTGGTCAGGGAGAGAAAGATCTGCTGCGCGAATGTATCCATTGCGGTTTCTGTCTCCCCGCCTGTCCCACGTATGTTACCAACGGTATGGAGATGGACTCGCCCCGCGGCAGACTCTATCTCATGGAAGCCGCCATGGACCGCCGGACGGATGTTTCGGATACTTTCCTACAACATATTGACCTCTGTCTCGTCTGCCGTGCCTGCGAGAGTGCCTGTCCTTCCGGGGTTCAGTTTGGCAATCTCATGGAGACCACCCGTGCAACAGTTTTCAATGATGAACGGGAAACCTCCTTTCTACGCAGTCTCTTCTTGAGGATGATTGTACCCTCCCACCGCCTCCTCTCCCTGTTGTTTGGCTTGACACGGATTTACCAGCGATGGGGACTGCAGTGGCTCACCACGCACACACCTGTCAGAATGCTAATGCCGAAGAAGCTCTCTCAGCTTCAGGCCTCCCTCCCGCAAATCCCGGAACATCGATTCAATAGAGGATCCAGCAAGATATTTCCGTCTGTCGCTCCCCGGCGCGGTGCGGTGATGCTGTTCACCGGGTGCGTCATGGATCACCTCTACCCTCATGTTCATGCGGCAACGGTACGGCTATTGCGCTGGAACGGTTACGATGTCGTCGTCCCGGCCGGGCAGACGTGCTGTGGCGCCCTCCACGCCCATGTCGGTGATGAGATTTCAGTTCGGAATCTGGCACACAGGAACAGCACTGTTTTCGCCGCAGAAAATGTCGATACCGTCATTGTCAACGCCGCCGGGTGTGGCGCCCAGATGAAAGAGTATCCTCAGATCCTGCGTGACGAATCGACTTCCGTTTCTGTTGCAGATGTTACCGAATTCCTGTTTGATCGTGGTCTGCGGGCGGCACAAGCGAAGCTGGAAATGAAAATCGTTTACGACGAACCGTGCCACTTGATCCATGCCCAGGGTGTCTCCAAGGAGCCGAAGGCGCTCCTCAGTTCCATTGCGGGCATCGAACTTGTTGCGCTTAAAGAGGCCGACAGATGCTGCGGCGGCGCCGGAAGTTACATCATTACACAGACCAATATGTCACGGGAGCTGCTAAAAAGAAAAATGCGATTCATCGAGGCAAGCGGTGCTGATTGTGTTGTCACCGCCAATCCCGGCTGCCAGATTCAGCTAGAGTGGGGTGCCAGACAATACGACCTGAACATGGAAGTGCTGCACATTGTTGAGCTACTGGACAGGGCGTATCGGGCAGACTCCGACTACGCCGAGTTCTTCTCCTGATCTCTAATCTTGTGCGAGGAGCATCCTATTTTCCGTGGCATACTTTGTGCCACCTGTTGTCGTTCCCCTTTTTTACAGCCACCATGGTAAAGATCGCTTCGCAGACATCTCTTTTCTTTCCGTGGGGACTTTCTGCACTGGCGTTCACCCGAATTGTGAAAGAGGTCGTCCCTGTTGAAACAAGGGTCGCCTCAAAATTGACCCAGTCGCCGCCGTAAACAGGTTCTGAAAATACGACCTCATCTATCGCTTTGGTAACACCACCCGCTACCTCCGTACCCTGCAAAAATCTAAAACCGGCCTTACCCGCCGCGATGTCCATCCACGAAATCATTTTCCCGCCAAAAAGGGTTCCAATATTGTTCAGGTCATTCGGCATCACCAACTGGCTGTAACGTGCTGTGATCTTATTCATAAGGTATGATTATCCTCCTTTCTCGACGACAAAAGAAAAGAGCCCCGTCAAAATCGCCCTCGAGAAAATCTGATTCCTCTGAAGAGCACGCCTTGACAACGGGACTCTTTGTGCAATATTAAACCTTAAAAGCAAACTTGTCAATACCCTTTTTCAAGATTTTCAAAATATTTTTCGGACAAATAAAAAAGCTGGCAACTGCCAGCTTTTTTTGATTTTACTGTCGGCCTAGTGACTATATCGACTTCTTCGATTTCTTGGCGCAACAGGCCGCACCAGAGGTTTTAGTAGTGGGACAAGAAGCTTTTTCTATCTTTGAATCCTTTGAATCGGCACAGAACCCAGCTTTAGTCACGACCCCCTTGAGATCTTCAACGCTTACCATCTCAGGCAAAAAGACGACCTCAGCCGACGCTGATTCAAAATCGACATTAGCTTTCTTAACTCCCTCTACCTCCATCAAAGCCGACTGAACTTTTGTCGCACAGTCATCGCAGCGCATCCCACTTACGGGGAGAGTGATACTCTCAGTAGTCTCTGGGGAATAGCTGCCGGCAAACAGGATTACAAGACTGACAGCTATAATACTAATCAATGACTTTTTCTTCATGACAGCTCCTTAAATAATTAGTGAAATATAATTTCTTTCTATCAGATTGTCAAGTTCAAGGTTCGACCTCGATATCAGCCCAGATTATCTGTTCATGATATTGGTTCTCTCTTGTTCCTCCTTTCTGAAGCGAACGCGCCATTGATCTGAGTGCCTCAATTTCATCTGTATCCCCGCTCATGACCCAGCTACCCCTGGCAAGAAATTTTCCCTTATAGCGGCCGTGATAATATGGATCATCCGTTTGAAGATCGACACCTACATAGCTGTCCTGCGGATAGCTGTCCGATTTGGCTGTAATAGAACTCTGCCCATCGAATACAAGCTCATAGAAATTACCTACTATCATGGGGCAAATGTTGACCTGAATGTTCTCATACTCTTTCTGAATCGACCCAAATGTTGACCACATCCACTCCTTTGGCTGCCAGACGTCTGACATGGGATGATAATCGGCCCACGGTCGATCGTTGGCATCGGGCTGAACGATGATCTGACATCCGTTATCGTCCAGCCAGCTGACATAGTCCTGCCTGAACGCATCGAGACTGATAGCAATACCGACCTTCCCGAACGGTGTATCGTAGACCTCCACATCCTTCAACATCCCGCGGGAGAGATCCATTTCAATCTCCTTTGATGTCAGATAGACTTTTTTTGTGGTGCCGATGAGCTGCCCCCGAGGATCCCAAAAGGATGCAATATTATACACCTGGTTACTGCTTGGGGAGTACGATACATTCCTGTACCCCATGAGCCAAGCTGTCAGGCTAGGACTGCCTGCTTTAACGTCAGCAGAGAGTGCCCCCGCGATGATGTAACAGTCGTACTTCTTCGCCAGCTCCGGAAAGATTTGGAAGAATGGTGTATATAGCTTATCCGTGAGCGAGAGGAAAAGCGCCCGTTCATCGCTGATGCCAAACCACATATTGGACAGCTTATGATACAGAAACCTGTTCATCAATTCTTCGCCAGCGATTGCAAAGGCATCTTCAAGCCTTTCGGCCCTTCTCGCCGCCGTCATATCTTCACCAGCAAGAGCTGTCACCATTCCGAACAGTTCCCCGAAGACTACTAGATTGGGGCGATCGGGGGCGAAGTTTATGGCGCACTCTCCCACGAGGGAGTCAACCCATGTTGCAAACGTTTCGCGGTCGGCCGCTTTTTCGAGGCGAAACTTGGACCCTACCGCAAAGGCTCGACAGCTTTTGCTTTCGGCATTGATCAATCCGATAGAAAGGAATGGAAGTACAAGCAAGAACGTAACTAATGAAGAGGTAAAGCCCTTCATTTACTGAGCTTCTAGCAAGGCGGTCTCCCGCTCCCCCTTTTCCTCATCCACCAGATAGAGGAGGATTGCTCCCGCTACAAAAAGGATCAGTATTGAACCGATGCTCCAGCGGGAAGCGAGGCGCCCGATTTCCACCAGTTGCATTTCCGTTGGTGACGGAGGCATCAGGATACGCTTTACCGCAAGGCCCACGATTCCCATCAGAGCCGGTCCTACAATGGCCGCAAACTTGCCCAGCATATTGTAGAATCCGTAGAACTCTCCCTCCCGTCCCACAGGAATAAGTCGTGAATAGTATGAACGACTCAACGCCTGAATGCCCCCCTGTACCAGCCCGATGACCACGGCCAGGAGATAGAATTCGTTCCGATTAGTCATCATCATTCCCCAGAGAGTTACCGCACTGTAAACACCAATGGCTAGAAAGATAGCCTTGCGGACACCCCACTTTTCTCCAAGTTTACTGTAGAGGATGGCCGCCGGGAATCCGATGAATTGGACAATCAGCAGTGCCAGGATAAGATCGCTGTCATCAAAGCCGAGAGAGAGACCGTAGTCCACAGCCATTTTGATGATGGTGTCGACCCCATCTATATAGAGCCAGTATGCAATGAGAAACAGGAAGAGAGTCTTCAAGTATCTGATCTCTCTGAAGGTGGCCGCAAGTTGTCTGAACCCGTCAACAAAGAGATGAACCTCGTCCGTATGTAGCTGTTGCTTTTCCTCCTTAACCCAGAAGATAGTGAAAAGTGTGAACAGCCCCCACCAGATGGCCACCGAGAGAAAAGAGTACTTAACAGCCAGCCCTGCATCTGCGATGCCGAAAATATGCGGGAATTGAACCATAGCTACATTGAGTGCAAAGAGAAGACCGCCTCCCAGGTAGCCCATGCCGAAGCCGAGCCCGGAAACGGAGTCGATTCTATCTTTGCCGGCCACCGTCGGTAGAAGGGAATCGTAGAAAACGTTGGCTCCGGCAAAACCAACGGTTCCCATGGCATAGATAAAGATGGCCCACGCCCAGGCTCCTTTCTCCACGAGGAAGAGTGCCGCTGTCATCAGAACTCCCAGATAGGCAAAGAAGATGAGGAACTTCTTTTTCGCCGAACCTTTATCGGCCGCGGCACCCAGAATTGGGGCAATGAGCGCCACAAAGAGACTGGCGAGAGAATTACCAAATCCCAGCTGTGCGGTACTGACGTTGACATCGGCGCCGTAACTCCAGTACTGTTTGAAGAAGATGGGAAAGAAACCGGCCATAACGGTGGTGGCGAAAGCAGAGTTCGCCCAGTCATACAATGCCCAACCCCAAACGGCTCTCTTCTCTTCAGTCATGTCCTCTTCTATTCTACCAGAATTGGAAGTAAGTATTGAACGAAAGCATGAAGATGAATCTGCGCCAACTGTGCCGCGTTATAACAGGGAAAACGGCAGAAATTTCAAGCTCAAACGGAACCGGGCCAATAGTCCTGAGCGGATGGATATTGTGCAGTACCAGACCGAATCTTTGACTGACTAGGAAGAAACGCGTATCGTATTTGTCGTGCAGTTCAGTTCCGCCAGCCATCCATTCGTTCCAATGGGCACTATCTGAATAGTAGGTATCCCGCCGCTTAAGGTACCATTCCTGGGCTAGCGATACCGAGAACCGGTCCGGAATCAGTTCGATGAATCCGGCAATCTGAGCAGACAAAACGTCTCCCCGCTTCATGCGATATACTTCACCAATTTGCTTTAGTACCGAATCGTGCTGGACGGTGAAGAGGCCGCGCGGTGTCATTCGTGGCCAGAATTTTCCTTCCTGACTGAATAAGTAGTCCGCCCGCCAGTTGAAGCGGACCATACGGTCAAAGATGCTACGATAGAATTCGCCAAAAAGTGAAAACCTCCATTGTGTGACGCCGTTTCCCAGCATCAACTGTTTGAACTGCTTCGGCCGGCCTGTGGTATCAACTTTAGTTGCATCGTACTGTTGAAGAATCCTGGCCATTGGAAGTATCATACCGATGCCGCCGTAGACTGAATAGATCGACTCTCCCGCCCAAACCGGTGAACCGAAAAGGAGCGCATTGAATCCCCACCGTACGTCGCCGAGGCCGGAAGTGCTCCGGTCAGGATGGTAGAACGCTATAAGGGAATCAACCGTTGTCACCGCCGTGTCACTGTCAGAAAACGGATTGTACTCCGCACCGTAGATTGCATTGCCATACGGATCGGAGCCAGCCTTCAACGCCCACAGAAGTGAGTACTTCCCGCCTTGCGTGTAAAAATTTTCGTAGACTGATTCGAGCAACTGGCGCAAACTGAAACTGACAGAGCTGTACGCATTCGATAGGAACAACTCTTCGAATCTCACCTTGTTGGTGTCGTGATAGGCGATAAATCCTTCCAGATCAACATCCTGGGATAAACCTGATTTCCACCCCCATCTGTTCTGCTGCTGAGCGGTCGTATAGTATGGAATATTGATAAAGAAAGTCACTTTGTCTGTCAATCCGTATTCAATACCAATATTCACCAGCGACTCTTTGAGAGTCCTATTTGGATTGGTGATGTAACCACCGATGAAAATAGAATCGGAACCGAAAAAGTCTTCGCCGAAGTCAAAAAGCGATTTTCCCCACTCAGCCGCAGCGGAAGAGTAGTTGAATGCACTAATGATATCTTTTACCTTATCACCACCAGACATGGTGATGTCGCCGAGCGCAACGAGATCATTTTCGGAATCTCTGTTCGAATGATCGTAATACCGCTGGCCGTAGCCCTCCAGCGAGAAACGTTCGTTATAGAGTCCCTTTTTCCCGCCCCAACTGATCCAGTCGGCGTTAGAATTGCCCCTGCCCAGCGTAAGCCGCCACACATTCTTCGGCAGTGTAAAATGCGATTGGGAAGAGACTGTTCCGCTTATAAGGAACACGATGATCAGAATTCGGCTTCTGAAGATAAGAGAAATCACCTTTCAGTAAAGGAGATAGCGCTCCCTGAACTTGCTGAAATTGATTACATCTTTGGACCATGTAGCCGGCAGTTTCATGATATCTCTCTCCTGGGCAATGAAGATTCGCAGGTAGTCGTGGCCGTAGAGCTTATCGATATAGTTGTCACCAACCCATCTAAACCTGCGCGGATAGTGGCGACTGATAGTAGCAAGACACACCGTTGAAGTGTGAATGGGGGAAAAGCTGTTTCTATCGGTGATATGAAACTGGATGCCGTGGCATTCCTCACCCCGGTAAAGAGGATTCGCTATCAGAGAAGAGACAGAATCCGGTGTAAAAGTTACGGCAGTAAACCTGACACCGGGAAGTTTGTACTTCGCCAAAGACCTGATAATCTCTTTCGAGAAAATCCACGGCGCACCCAGCTGCATATATGGTCTTTCACTGCCAAGACCCGCCGAAACATTACTACCCGACGACAGTAGTCCCATCCCCACCAGAGAGAGGAGAGTGGAGACGTCTTCAACGCCGGGCACAAACGGCTTTTGTGTGAAGCCAGTCTCACTCATCCACATTTCACGCTTCCAGTTCCTCATAGGCACTACGGTCAACTCTACCCTCTCCGACTGCCTTATCCACCCTGTCTCATTCACCAGAAGTGCATACTCCCCCACCGTCAGACCGTGGCGGACGGGAACGAGATGGTAACCGACAAAAGACTGATAGTGAGGATGAACCACAGGACCATCTACATTGATTCCGTTAAGAGGGTTGGGTCGATCGAGTATCATCACCGGGATATTCAACTGGGCGGCGGCTTCCATCACTTTGGTCACTGTAGTCATGAAGCTCAAGAACCTGATGCCAGGATCCTGAATATCCACCAGAATAAAATCCACATCCTTGAGATTCCTTCTGGTAGGCTTGAAATCCCGTCCCCAAAGTTGTTTCACCGGCGCCCCAAACCAGGGATCCTCCCCTCCGTGCATGATGCTGACCTCCTGCGTTCCGCTGGCAAGAATACCAAACTCAGGCGTGAAAATAATCCTGATATCAAAATCCGACCGGTTTCGGGAGAGCAAGTCGAGTAGATGTTCACCTCTCCGATTGACACTGGTATGATTGGCCAGAATAGCAAGCCGCTTCCCTTTCAAAGGTTCGAAGCCCATCTCTTCCAGGATATCGAGCCCGCTGAATATAGCGGGAAATTGTGCCATGTCCGGCACCGGCATTACTTTTGAATACTGAAAATCCTGGGACACACAAAAGGATATTATTGTAGTAATTATAGCAATTAAGTATTTTGTATAAACTATAACTTTAATCATGAATCTGCTCTTATAAACATGTTGAGGAGTGAAGAAGTACCAACCATCACGGTGACGCCGATGATTGTAAACCACGGCCAGGCAATATCAGTGAGTAAGACGACTCCTACCATCACCAGCAGCGAAGTGACAAAGCCGGAAACCACCGAAACCTTCGAGCATTCGCGTGCGGCGAAGCGACCGATAACGAAGAATCCCAGAAGACCGCCATAAGTGAACGATGCGATAGTAAGTCCTACTTCCACCAAGGGGCTTTCGGTGGAGGTGAACAGGGTTGCGCCAAAGATAAGCACTACTGCCCAGAAAACAGAAAGCATCCTTGACATGGCGAGGGTAACCTTATCCGGTCTGGCGCTCTTGATCCAATCTGTCATGGTAGACGATGCCAAGGCATTGATGGAGGAACTCAACGTCGACATGGCCGCCGAAAATATTGCGGCGACGATTAAACCTTTGAGACCGGCGGGAAGATTCTCGAGGATGAAAGTTGAGAACACTTCGTTGGCATTCATTTCAGGCTTCTGATAGAAAAACCAGATACCTACCCCCAAGATAAGGAAGACGGCGAACTGAAAGAAGACAACGATGCCGCTGCCGATAAGTGCTTTCTGTCCATCTTCTTTACTTCTGGCAGCTATGATACGCTGCACCATAAGGTGGTCCGTACCGTGGGAAGCCAGTGACAAGAACACCCCTCCCGCCACCGCCGTCAGAAAGTGATACGGTGCATTGATCAGTGAAGAACCGCTTTCTGAGGCGAAATGGAATAAGGTCAGTTTGCCCACACCGGAAGCTGATGATAATATGTTTGACCAACCGCCGTCGAGCAGTCCATCCAGAACAACGTAGGTGGCCACCGCCCCCAGAATATAGATGCCGAACTGGACGGTATCAGCCCAGACGACGGAGCGGATCCCACCAATGAGAGTATAGGCGAGTGTGAAGACGCCAATGACAGCGATGGAGGCGGGGTATGACCAGCCTGTAATCAGAGCGAGGGGGATGGCCACCATGAAGAGACGGACGCCGTCCGCCAAGATGCGGGTGCAAAGAAAGATGAGCGATGTAAACCGCTGTACCGGTCTCCCCCAGCGGTACCCGATGAATTCGTAAGTAGATTCTATTCCTTGCTCAAAGTAGTGAGGAAGAAGGAAGCGTGCCACCAGCCACCTCCCTATGATGTATCCCATCGCCAGCTGAAGGAAGCCGAGATCAGAATGATATGCGATCCCGGGGATGCTGAGAAAAGTCAGGACGGACGTCTCAGTGGCCACCACTGAGAACATGATTACCCACCACGGCAGATTCCGGTCGGCCAGAAAGAAACTGTGTGCCGAGGTCTGTCGCCTTCCCGCCCAAACAGCTACACCTGTTATGATAATCAGATATACGAACAGGACAGTGAAGTCGATTGATGTCACAGTTCAGTCTACCCTGATTCGCTCCCTATGACTGATCCTACCGATCAAGAACGACCCGCATCACGGAATTGTAGAAGTCACGGCGGACTTGTCTCATTTCGGCTTTCCAATCAGCAAACTCATCCGGAGAATTACCCCGTGATGGATGTACGTGATTGGTCAACAGAATAACAGCGATCCTCTCGTTAGGGTCAATCCAGATGGAAGTGCCGGTAAATCCGGTATGACCAAAACTACTTTCGCTGAAATAATCTCCAGACCAGCTGCCTTCTTTCGCCCGTGTGTCCCATCCAAGCGCCCTGTCGCTGCCAGTGGGCATTTCCTGCTTCCGGGTAAACTCTTCGATGATCGAACGGCTGAAATAGCGCCGTCCACCGTAGAAACCTTCATCCATCATCATTTGTGCATAGGCTGCCAGATCATCGACCGTGGAGAAAAGTCCCGCATGGCCGGCCGCACCACCAAGCTGCCACGCTCTTTCATCGTGAACGATGCCGTGGACCAATCCTCGACCGTATCGCTCATCTATCTCCGTAGGTGCCACCCGCCCGAGAACCGATGAATCGGGATTAAAGAAGGTACTTTTCATGCCTAGCGGTTTAAAA
>JASLRT010000070.1 GCA_030743815.1 Candidatus Neomarinimicrobiota bacterium
TTTCTCGCTCAGATCAGAGTCGTCAAACAGGGGTATGATGAATTCCCGGATCTCAATGGACAGCAGGTTGTCGAGAATTTCCAGTACGTTGGATTGGGCACCGCTCTCGCCAGCCGTCAGAGCGTGCATATAAGTTTCAATGGGGCTATCGGGAAAAGGCAAAAGTGCCAGTTTTAGAATTAAACCTTTACGTTTGGTGATGGTTGTTGAAAGGAAATCTCTAATTAGGTACCCCTTTTCGTCATCTTCGAACATCTGGAAAAGTGTCAGGGCACAGTAAGTCTCTTCAGCCATTTCTTTTAGAAGTGCGTCACTCTTATGAATTATTTCTTCAGGTAAAGGTGACTGCCGTGCCAGTTTAAGCAGACTGTCTATAACTTCTTTCGTGAGATCGAGTTCGTCACTTGATCCTTGTTCAATAATTTTTTCCAAATCAGCGTGATCCCTGTAATCACTCAACGTACGAACAGCTCCTATCAATAGTGTTGCAGATGTTTCCTCATCATTCAGCACATCCCCCAGTTTGTCTGCGACGGTTGACTCATCAAAGGATTTCAGGGCCCGTCTGGCTGCCGGCAGGGTGAGTGGATCGTCCAGATTTCTGACAAGTGGAGATATGAGAGACTCATCACTTCTTTCTTCTGCCAGTTGAGCGGCTCTGCTTCTCACATCCGGTGAATCATCATTCAACAACTTAGCAAGACCCTCATCTGATAAAATACCCGAGATATGACCAACGGAAGACAGAGCGGCCAATTGAGTATCATTATTATTATTGAAAAGCATCTTATTGATTGTTTCATTAGCTTGGTTTGAAGAAGTATCTTTCATGAGAATCAAACTTGCCGCCGCGGCAGCTTTTTTTTCTTTACTACTTTCCGAAAGTAGTTCTACCAGTTGTCCTGCTGTGGATGTATTTCGACGGATGCCACAGCTGATCATGGCGCGAGCGGCAAGGCTCTCATCCTCGTGATCTATGAATGGAGTTATCATGTCATCAGGAATGATGTCGGGATGTTTACTGGTCATAACAAGAATCTTGCCTTTCAACACAGGTGAGCCACTCTCGAACAATTCCAGAATGTCTGATTTCCACGGTGCCAGGGGAAGGTCTTTCATGGTATCGAGGGCGAACAGTTTCTGGTGGTCATCGCCTTCGGTCAACGTTTTCCGTATGGTTTCAACAATGACAGGATCTGTAACATCTATCTCAAGTTCTTCAAAATCGAGTCGTCTTTTTTCGATGGCTTTTCTCAGCTCCGCCACATAACCGGTTTTCAGCTTGAAATTTGCCATCAGCCAGACCGCAAGCATTGCTACCGAGGGTATGGAGAATAACCTGATATCATCAACGAAAAACGATAAACCGATGATAAGTAGACCGGCGAGGCCAGCTGCTCCATTCTTAATTGTCCCATCTATAAAAGGTTTAGCTTTACTTTTTTCCTGAGGGGAGACGGGCAACCAGAGAAGCTGACTGGATGTATCGTGTAGAGTGAATTTGAAGATCTGGTCCCCTGCTTTTGCCAACACGCCTGAAAAGAGAAGAAGCGGGAAAAGAAATATCATCCCACTTCCCAGAAACAGAGCTGCAGGAAGAAACATGAGGCCCCACAGAACGCCAAACTTTGATAGAAATCTTCCTGTTACAAAGAACTGCATAAAAATGGATATGAAACCGATGGATCCATAGAGCATTCCGAAAAGAGCAGACATTCCCTTTTCATCTATGCTTCCATCCGTTTCTGTGACGGTAATACCGGCAGTATCATTGTCTATCACTGTAACAGTGACAGAATTGATGGTGATATGGCTATAGTTGGTATCATCACTGGAAACCGAATGAGTAATGGTGCTGGTATGGTCCTCTTCATCCTTGCCATCATCCACCGCGGACACATTCACCGTCTGGATGGTGCTGTAATTTTCTGAGGTAAATATCAGTTCGGACTGATCCACCACAATATTTGTGTCTGAAGCTGTTAGAGAAATATTGACGGTATCAATGGGTTGACTCTGCAATACCACAGTATAGTAATCGGAGGTGTCACCTTCTGTTACGGTTATTTTATGATCCAAAGGATTTGTATAATGCCTTAATGTGATAATCTTCATCTGGTAATCCACTAGGGCGCCTACCACGGCCGCAAGTGCTATGGTTAACGTCATCACTTTCAGATATGGCGAGGCCAGCATGCCTCCTTTAGTTTTTGTCTCTTTCTTTGGTTTCGAACTTTTGGATGATGACGATGAATCCGTTTCTATAAAACGGCCGCCGAAGATTGCAGCCACAATGGCAAAGCCGATGAACACAGAGGTGGCTGGTAACAGGAAGTTTGTTCCAAATGCATCAACAAGACTTCCCATGGAAAAACCGAGTATAGTGTTAGCAATAGCGGCACCACTGGCAATGAGACTGAACAGCCGTTTTGCCTCTCTGGCTGTGAAAGCAGAACCGGTCAGCATCCAAAACTGGATCATCATTACGGTGATTATTACATCAAACCAGATGTAGAGAACTGGATAAATCCATTCAGCCAATAAAAGTTGAATCACTATGAATGAGGCGGCGCCGATCCCGAATGTTCCTATAATCTGCGGAACGATGGGAATTTTGGCGGACAACTTGGTCATGAAGGCGATGGTAATCCCTATCATGACGGCTGTGATTATCATCATGTGAGGCAGATAGGTAGGATCGAAACGACTCAGGAAGAAGGTGTCCCGGGCGGTCCTGCCAAACATGAATGAACCGACTACAAAGAAAAAGCAAAGGAAGAAAGGTAGAACCTTCTTTCCTTCGCCGGGTTTCATCTGTAAAAGTCTGGTCAGAAATGACATGATGCCAACTTACAATGTACTTAACCTGAGATTGCGGATAAAACTTTATCCAGACTAGTCGTCAGAAAGTCGGCATTCGGCTCACTGAAGACTAGCGGCGGTTTTATTTTCAGAACATTGTGCAGCGGCCCGTCGGTGCTCAGCAGTATTCCTTCCTCTTTCATTGTGTTGATTATCACCGCTGCTTGCTGAGCAGCCGGCGCCAGCGATTGCCGGTCAAGAACTAATTCAATGCCGAAAAACAGACCCATTCCCCTCACATCGCCGATAATCTCGTGACTGTCCTTTAGCTCTTTAAGCTTCTCCTTCAAGACAGTTCCTACCCGGAGAGCGTGTTCTTGAAGCTTCTCTTCTTCGATAACGTCCAGCACGGCAGCGGCGACAGCGCACGATACAGGATTGCCGCCGAATGTGCTGAAATATTCCACGCCCTTGGCGAAGGATTCGGCGATTGCAGGCGTAGTCACTACAGCCGACACGGGATGACCGTTGCCCATAGGCTTGCCCAGAGTAACTATATCCGGCACCACATCCTGTGTCTCGAAGCCCCAGAAGTGCGTCCCTACGCGGCCGAAACCGACCTGAACCTCATCGGCCACACAGACACCTCCGGCCTCCCGGGTATGACGGTAAGCTTCCTTGAGATAGTCAGGAGGGTAAATGATCTGTCCGCCGCAGCTCATGAGTGATTCACCAAAAAAGGCGGCCAGCCGCTGGTCGTTCTCCATCATTGTTGCGATGGACTCTTGCACATGGTGAGCATATTTCCTGCCGGCATCCGGATCGTCCAGTTTGTACTTGCCTCTGTAGCCGTCCGGCATGGGTACTTTATGCACGTGCGGCGGCGCACCTGAACCACCGGGAGCGTCAAACTTGTAGGGGCTGATCTCCATGACTGAATCGGTGTTGCCGTGATAGGCGCCGTCGATAACTACGAAGTCTGTCGCTCCCGTGTGAGTTTTCGCTAGTCTTATGGCCAGTTCGTTGGCCTCACTACCGGAGTTGACGAAGAAACAGACGTTCAAGGGATCGGGAAATTTTTCGCACAGGCGCCGGGCATAATCGACGATATTGTCGTGCAGATAGCGCGTATTAGTGTTGAGGAACGCACTCTGTTTGTGCAGCGCTTCCACCACTCTCGGGTGACAGTGGCCTACATGACAGACATTGTTCACCGCATCCAGGAAGGGTCGTCCGTCAACATCAAAGAGATATTGACCCCGCCCCTTTACGATTTTCAGCGGCTGTTCGTATGCCACGCTGAGCGATCTTCCCAGGTGTTGTGATCTCGCTTGCAACAGTTCTTCGGTGGCGGCTCCGCCGGAAGGGAAGATCTCTTCCGGCGTTGGAACGGCTGGTCTGGCTCGGCCGCTGCAGATCTGCCGGAAGAAGTCTTCCGCCAGCGACGTATCGACCTTGATCAGTCTCCGCAACAGAGCGGCGGCGGAATCCTCTGTGATCCGAATGTAGTCGTTTCGTGGAAAGATCTTTTTGCGGTAGGTCGCCATGGTGACGGTGGTGCAGAGGCGCATACAAGCCAGAGGGAAGAGGACCTCCAGCTCACTCTCTGTAAGAGGCAACTCTTGATGATAACCGGCAACGACATGCCCGGCTTCCTGCAGAGGATTCTCCTTCCCTAGCATGACATAGGCGATGGAGACGGCCAGTTCGCAGATGATCGCTGAAAATACCATGTCACCGAAATCGATGATACCTGCAATTTCCGATTCACCATCACTGTTTACGCGGATGAGAACATTGTCATCATTGCCGTCGTTATGAATGACACTGTGCCGAAGTGCGGTAAGTCTGGGAATTACATATCTTTCAAATTGAGAGGCGAAACAGTCAACTATGGATCGTGCTGCAGCATCTTCAATATCGAAGAGGTGATTTCTGACAAACGCTGTACTTGTTACATTCCACGGGATGGAGCGCTCGGCACCGGGGTGGGTGTAGCCTTTGAGAGCGCAATCCGTTCTTGCAAGCAACTCCCCGAGTTGCCGCAGCAGTTCAGCGGTGTGCGGCTGAACTTCCTTAAGGAACTGACCCGGGATGTAATCGAGCATTCGGACCATGAGGGGTGCATCACCGTCCTTGTCAAAAAGGGTGATTTCATCGCCGGCGAGATTCTTGCGGATGCGGGGGATAGTTAGACTGTTTTCCCTCTGAAGGACGTGGTTTATGGCGCCGTTCTGCATCTCGAGGGTTGCTCGCACTTCAGCGGGATTTGCTATCTTGAGGACATATTTTTTCCCCGAACCGTCTTGCAGCAGGAAGTTCTGATCGCGTTCGCTTACGAGGGGTTTTGCCGAGGCTGAAATACCGTAAAAGTCGTTGGCGACAGTTTGCGCCTCCTCTTCAGAGAGCTGCGGCGGAGGAGTCTCAAACAGGGGCGAGGTCATCTAATTCGGTCTACCCGGGTGTCTGCCCCTGGGAGCCAGCCAGGAGCGATTAGTAGACCCATAAATTTGAAGGAATGGCATCTTATGCGTTCAGGGATCACTCTTCATTCTTCTTTTTCTGCAGTTCCTTCTCCATCTCGCCGCGCCACCACGCTACCTCCGTCTGCGACAGGCTTTTATCCTTAGAGCGGTGGTCAACCGACTTCTTCTTGCGGCCGCGTCTCTTTCCTTTCAGCAAGCGGTCGAATTCTTGCGGCGATATCACCTGACACCCCAGCGATGTCACCTCACGCTCAACTTTTCTGTCCGCCGTTACGACGATGGTCTGCCGGCCGCGCCACTTTGCGGCCTGTTTAAGGATCAGGGCATCCGCGTCGATCTCTTTGCCGCTGAACTTGAGGGTGATCCGTTCCAATTCCCGCGGTAGTTCCCACGGCGGATTGCCGTCGAAGACGAGAAAAATATCAATTTTCCTACTGTGGCAATAATCGGAAATATCGTTGCTGACCATTTTCAGGCAGGTGGGATAGTCACGATCGAGAAGTGTGAGATACCTCGGAACGGTGTGGATGAAGTTGTGGCCGTCTATGATATATCTGATCATTTCAGCACAAATACAATATAGAGTAAGATAACCGTGAGGATGGCAATCAGAATGAGCCGTGTCATCCATCGGGTATGCGTCTGGTAGAATGAAGATCCGAGGTCATCAAGGGCGTCCAATTCATTCTGTGTCTTCCGGCTCAGTAGCAGCTTGGAGCCGAAGACGATGACGCCGAAGAGGAGCAGGAGCAACCCCAGCTTACCGAGAATATCCATCAGGCACTGTCTTTCTTCAACCGGTCGTATTCACCGGGGGTGAGCGTCTTCATGGAGAAAGCGTGGATTTCCTTGCCCATGAGATTGCCCAACGCGTCATAGACCAGTCTGTGTCTCTCAAGAAGATTCAGCTTCTCAAAGTTTTTCGATACCAGCAGCGCGGTGAAGTGACCGCCGGCGTGGGGATTCGTGGTATGACCGGCATGTTGCGCTGAATCGTCCTGAATTTCCAGATGTGCCACATTCAACGTTTTTCTCAGCCGCCGTTCGATTTCTTCCTGCATCACCATTGTAATTCTAAGGCGGAAAAGAGAAGATTGCAACCGTGAGATGAGTGGAGAATAATGTTGATTAGCCCATGGTGAAGCGTGTATTTTCCGTTACGGGAAAGAAGAATAGGAGACAACTCATGTCATTCAAACCCCTTGATTACGATTCACTATCCGAGGATGAAATGCTTGCCCGTTCGAAGGAGTATTTTTCACTCATGAAGAAGCGGCGAAGCGTGCGCTATTTTTCTACAAGGGAGGTTCCTTTCGATGTGATCAGGAATGTGGTCATGACTGCTTCCTCCGCACCGTCTGGTGCCAACAAACAGCCGTGGACTTTCGTTATCGTGAAAGATCCGCAGACTAAGCGCAAGATCCGCTTAGCCGCGGAGAAAGAGGAGAAGAAGTTCTACGACCACCGGGCTCCGGATGAATGGCTGGCAGATCTCGAACCGCTCGGCACCGATTGGCGTAAACCGTTTCTTGAAGATTCTCCTTATCTTATCGTTGTCTTCAAGAAAGTTTATCGTGTCAGTGAGACACAGCATCTGAAGAACTATTATGTCAACGAATCTGTGGGAATTGCCTCAGGTTTTCTTTTGACAGCAATCCATAATGCCGGATTGGCGGCATTGACACATACGCCAAGTCCCATGGGATTTCTGTCCACGATTTTGAGCCGGCCCCGGAATGAGAAAGCGTTTCTGCTGATTCCTGTGGGCTATCCGGCGGCAGATGCTGAGGTGCCGGTCTTGACGAAGAAGAGTTTTGAGCAAGTGGCAGAGGTGATTTAGATGAAGCAACGGCATGAAATTGCAGCCGGGGAGGTAGGCGGCACGCATGAATATCTGTCTGATCCGAGGAACGAGTTGGTCCTCATCTACGTGAACACAAATATCGTACCGCGGCCGGAAGCAAAGATATCCGTCTTCGACAGCGGGTTCCTCTTGGGGGACGGTGTATGGGAGGGGATACGCCTCCACAACGGCAAGCTTGCTTTTCTGGACGCCCACCTCCAGCGCCTCTACCATGGCGCCGACGCTCTTGCCATCCGGATCGGTCTGACGCCGGAACAGTTGACGCAGAAGATTTACGATACCATTAGTGCCAACGGCATGACCTCCGGCGTTCATATCCGGCTCGTTGTTTCACGGGGACTTAAGGTGACACCGTATCAGCATCCCAGGGCGAATACAGGTGGTGCTTCCATCGTGATCATTCCGGAGTATAAGATTGCTTCCGAAGATGTTAAGAACAGGGGGATTCGACTGGGAACGGTCTCCATCCGCCGCGGCACGACTGATACACAGGATCCGCGCCTGAATACCCTGAGCAAGCACAACTGCATCGCCGCCTGCCTGGAGGCCGACCGCCTCGGTTACGACGAAGGGCTCATGCTCGATGTGAACGGCAACGTCTCCACCTGCAATTCCACCAATTTCTTTATAGTCCGTGACGGCGAGGTGTGGACATCGACAGGTGAATTCTGTCTCCCAGGGGTGACCCGCGCTAACATCCACCGTCTGTGTGAGGAAAATGATATCCCCGTCTTTCAGAAGGACTTTCGCTTAGAGGATGTTCATTCTGGCGATGAAGCTTTTGTGACCGGTACGTTCGCTGGAGTCATTCCGGTGGTGGAGGTTGACGGACATCTTCTCTCAGACGGGAAGAGGGGTGATATGACGCTAAGACTTCAGCAACTCTATACAGGACTGATGGAGAGGGAGTGTCCGGCGGCGTGAAGGATAGAGCTGTCAGGATTGCCATGTGGTCGGGGCCGCGGAGTATCTCCACCACTCTCATGCGTTCGTGGCAAAGCAGGGATGATACATTTGTGACTGATGAGCCGTTCTACGCCTGCTATCTTTCGATTACGGGCGTAGATCATCCGGGACGGGAGAAAGCGATGGCGTCCCAGTCCACGGACTGGCGCGAGGTGGCAGCGTGGATTACGGGTCCCGTGCCGCAAGGCAAGAAGGTCTGGTACCAGAAACATATGGCGCACCACCTGTTGCCGCAGATGGACCGCAAGTGGCTGGACGAAATGGTCAACTGTTTCCTGATCCGCGATCCCGGGGAGGTGCTTCTCTCTTACAAACGGACGAGGCAGGAGGTGACGGCTGACGATCTGGGATACGAGCGGCTGAAGGAGATATTTGAACTGGTGAAGGAGAACTGCGGAGAAGTGCCGCCGGTAGTTGATGCGCGGGACATTCTGCAGAATCCGAAAAGAGTGTTGACCCTTCTGTGTCAACGAGTGGGCATCCCCTTCAGCGAGGAGATGCTGTCGTGGCCGGCGGGCCGGCAGGAGACTGACGGCATATGGGGCAAATACTGGTATCAGAATCTCGAAAAGTCCACAGGCTATTTGCCGTACCGGCCGAAGAGCGAACGGCTTTCCGGGGATCTGGAGCCGATCTATGAACAGGCTCTGGGAGTTTACAGCTTCTTGCGGGAATTCCGTCTGAGCGGGTCAGCGGACCGGAAAGATGGCAGGACAGTTGGGTTGTGATTTGAGAGAAGGAAAGATGAACTGATCATCATCCTGGTAGTGGTGAAGCCCAGAAAAAGGTGATGGAGCATCTGCAAAAGTAGGAGGAAACATAAACCGATGAAGAAAACAGCCGTCGCCCTAAGTACTGTTCTGCTGTTCTCAGCCTGCACAAAGCGGGAATCTCTCATGAAGGATTATGTGCAGCGAGAGGCAGCCGCACCGCGATTTGAAATAGAAAAAGTTGTGGACGGTGAAGCGTGGCAGGAATATATAATCAGAATGGTATCGCAGCAGTGGCTGACACCAAATGAAGTGCATCCCGTAGAGTGGCAGCACTGGCTGACCATCGTCGTTCCTGATGAAATTGAGGAGAGAGAAGCGCTGATGATCATAGGCGGCGGAAGTCATAAAGATGAGACGCCCGAGTCCGCCGATCCGACTCTGGTTCAGGTCGCCGTGGCGACAAAGTCAGTCGTGGCTGACATTACGAACATTCCATTCCAGCCTGTGGTCTATGCCGATGACGACGCCGGTGAGCGTTACGAAGACGCCCTCATCGCCTACGGCTGGCGCAAGTTCCTCGAAGGGGGCGCCGAAGATGAGGATGTGGAATGGCTGGCAAGACTGCCCATGACCAGGGCAGTGGTGAGGGGGATGGACGTGGTGCAGAAGGTATCGTCGTCGGCCGGCAAGCCGGTGGAAAGGTTCGTCACTGCGGGGGCATCGAAGAGAGGATGGACCACCTGGACCACCGCCGTGACGGACGATCGCGTCATGGCCATCATCCCCATCGTCATTGATCTGCTGAATGTGGTCCCTTCCTTTGATCACCACTGGAGATGTTACGGGGAATGGTCCCCCGCTATTAACGACTACATCAATGAAGGGATAATGGACTGGATGGGCTCCATAGAATTCGACAGGCTGATGGAGATCGTGGAACCGTACTCGTTCATCGATGAACTGGAGTTACCCAAGTTCCTCATCAACGCTACCGGCGATGAGTTCTTCGTCACTGATTCGTGGCGCTTCTACTGGGACGATCTGCCAGGAGAGAAATATGTGCAGTATATTCCCAACACCAATCACAGTCTGAAAGGGGTGGACGAAGAGTATGATCTGATGAGCCTCACGGCCTTCTACAAGGCAGTAATTTCAGAGACGGATCTGCCCCGATTTGAGTGGCACGTGAGCGGCGACTCCATCTTCGCTCAGATTGACCACTCGGCGAATCCCCATTACCGCGTGACTCAATGGGAGGCGGTGAATGCGGAGGGACGCGATTTCCGGGTGGACATCATCGGCAGGACGTGGACGGCCACGAGCATTGCCAGAGCGGAGGACGGAGTTTATTCTGTCGGTATCACCGCGCCGGAAGAAGGGTACAAGGCGGGACTTCTTGAAATCGTATTCAATCCCGATTCTGATTTACCGTTTACCTTTACCACCGGCACCGTGGTTGCGCCCGACACCTATCCCTTTGACGGCTTCGTGAGCGAGGCGCCGAAGGGGACAACCATAAGCCGCTAAGGATGCCAAGGCACATGAATTTTTTATTGAAGTTGCCGGTAGACCGGAAATCAGACCGAACACCGAACCAATGCAATCCACTTACCAAAGATTAACCAAAGAAGAAATTAACGATCTTCCCCTGCGCAGGTATGACGGACCGATCCACGTGGTCACTTCTTTAGATAATACCAATCGTGCCGTCGATGCTCTGCTCAAAGAAAGGGTCATCGGATTTGACACCGAGACGCGGCCTGCCTTTCGTAAGGGCGAGGCTCATTTGCCGTCAATTCTTCAACTGGCGGGAGATGATGCTGTCTATATATTTCAGTTAAATAAGGTTGGGCTTTGCAAAAGTATACGACATATCCTGTCGAACCCGGATATTATCAAATGCGGCATTGCCCTTAAGCGCGATCTGGCGGAGTTGATGCAGCTCTCCCCGTTTGACCCTGAAGCGGTCATAGATCTTGGTGCAGCGGCCCGGCGGGCTGACGTACCGCACCACGGCCTGCGGGGGCTGACGGCACTCTTTTTGGGTTTCAGGATATCGAAACGGGCATCCACGACGAACTGGAGCGCCAGGAAACTTTCCGCTAAACAGATAACCTATGCCGCCACCGATGCCTGGGTCGGGCGCGAACTGTATTTCAAATTCAGGGATAAAAAACTGCTCTGAAAAATGCCCGCCTGCTCCCTCCTCGGGAGAGTGGGCAGGTAAAGCACCCTGTTCGGGCACACCGTCTTTTAGGGTGGTTTGTTTGTGGGATGATGGATAGATTTGGGTATACGATATCGGAAGAAGCTATGAAAAAACTCCTAATTTTATTTGCAATACTGCAATTCAATTGTGGACCAGTTATTAATATAAACCTAGAACCAATTGATGACTGGAAGACCGAGATATTTTATTATCAAGGTACACCAATTGCGATTTCTCAATTAAAAAATTCTATCCTAACGACGTATTCAGTAAAAACTCCGGCGGGTAAATATCAATTATTTCTTTCAGCAAAAAACCTTTCAGATAGTCCAATAATTATTAGTTATGAAAATGTCTCTATTCTGTTTGATACTAATGTTGGACCAATAAAAACAGAAGTAATGGACCCCAGTGTAGTTTTATCAAAAAAAATTAAAGCTGATAATCTGGATATTGCATTAACTGCAGTGAACGCTGCATTAAGCCAAACTGCAACGACATCTGGTACAGTTGGTGGTAGTCAAGTTAATCTGACTACTACTCAATCAGGATATAATCCAGCCAATGCTCAGATTGTAGGGCAAAAAATAAGTAACTCCGTTGCTTCGACGCACAGTTTAAAAAACAGTCTGCTTTTTAAAAATACTATTTTCCCGGGAAAAGAAGTTAGTGGACTATGTTATGTCAAAATGCTACCTATTAGAATTAATACACCTCAAGGTTCATATAGCACTGATGGAATAAAAATAAATGGTCTAGGTGTAAATATAAAAATCGGAAATGATAGTCATATGTTATCATTTAAGTTGCCAAAATCTTAATTAAAGAATCATGCCTAGCAGGATTTTTCGTTTATAGCTCAAAATCTTCAATTTGATTTTGCTTGATTAATACCCGCAATCATCACGACATCGAACAACCAACTTGACCTCTGCTATCGTTCTTCAACAGTTAACTGAACTAGATCTTCTTTTTCAGTGTTCTGATCTTGAGCTAGTGCTGAATCACTGAACAAAACAAAAGTTGTACAACAAATTAACATTATTGATATTTTTTTTCATCTCTCACTCCTTATTCCTTCGTTAGTTTGTTTCGGTGAACTCAGTCCAGTCTTTGACTGCCTGAATAAAAAATATATATAAAAAACTGCTCTGAAAAATGCTGGCCTGCCGGCCTGTAGTTTCCCGGCGGGGTCCTGCGGAGCATCTATAAGCAACTTATCAAAGTCAATTTCTCAACCACTTTCCCAATCTCAACCCAGAAAGTGACGGGGTGCCGTCGGGAATAAAAGAAGCACCCACATAGTGGTATAATTTTTGGTATTTATATCGGGCTCATAACCTGATTGGCTTCCACTATTTCCCTATATTCCTGAAAAAATCACCCTCCTACCTCTGATTGACGCAATGTACGTGGTAATGCCGTAGTAA
>JASLRT010000071.1 GCA_030743815.1 Candidatus Neomarinimicrobiota bacterium
GGCATACTGAAATGCGGTTGTGATGAGAAGCATAAAGATTCCCAGCTTGTAGCCGGCGGTGTAGATACCTACTGTAGCGGCATCAGTGAGGCTGGCAAGAATATATCGGTCTATGGACTCCATAGCGATGGAAGCGAGACCTGCAGGCAAAAAAGGGAGCCCAAACTTCAGGAGGGCGTTGACACTATTGCTTCTAAAGACCAATTGCAAAGATCCGGCCGTTGCCGCCAAAACGGAGAATGTGGTTACTGCTGAAGCCGCGGCAACGCTCAGGAAGATACCGTCAAGTCCCTTCTCTTTCATAGCCACTAGATAGATATTCATACCGAGGGTGGTAATCACATTCAAAAGCTTGATTGAGACGAAAAGAGTGGCTCGACTCTCCAATCTCAGAAGGGCAAAGGGGACATGACTAACAGCATCCAAAAGGAGGATTCCGGCCGCCAGCTTAAAAAGAAGAGTATATTGACCGCCCCCTAACAGGAGGGATGACAGGCCAGACGAGCCTGACAAAATCAGAAATGACAGCACGCAACTCGTCCCTAGGCTGAGCCAGAGCGCTGTTGAAAAGAGTGATCGCTGGGCGTCTGGGCCGTCGGCCTCATTATAGTAACGCATAAACGCGGTGTCTAACCCGTAGTGATAGACAATATTCATAAAGCCGAGAAAAACGTAGAGAAGAGTGGCGAGACCGTAGTCCCCGGGAGTCAGTATATTGGTAAAAAGAGGTAACAGTAGAAAGGTGACAAGTCGCGTCAGCACATTGCCGGTGCCGTAGATAACCGTCTGACGGGTAAGCCGGCTAATTTGAGATATCAATAGTTCCTCTCCTCGGATTGTGTAGAAGTATTCTCAATTGCGTTGTGTCTGAAACGATATGCAAGGCAGGTCGGTTCCGCAATGTGAATATAAGGGGTGTAGGAGAATGAATCAATGAATCACGTCCGGTGTAAGGTTACAAAATTTCCTGATGTCTAAGGTTAATTATTTAGTTATTTTTGCATAGGACATAATGCTGTATTGCACAATTATTTGCAACGAGGATTTGAAAAAGGAACTTAATGAGTAGTCGTATAGCAGCTGTTAAAGCACGGGAAATCCTCGATTCGCGGGGGAATCCTACAGTCGAAGTGGATGTTGAACTCGAGGACGGCAGCTCAGGCCGAGCGGCTGTACCGTCAGGTGCATCAACTGGTACTCACGAGGCGGTTGAACTGCGCGATGGCGACAGGAACCGTTATCTCGGCAAGGGGGTGATGAAGGCTGTCGATAATGTTAGAAGTACCTTGCAGAGTGCTGTGTGCGGTCTTGATGTTCTTGATCAACGCAATGTGGACAAAGCGCTGATTGAGGCTGACGGTACTTCGAATAAAAAGAAGCTGGGGGCCAATTCGATTCTTGGTGTATCTCTGGCTGCGGCCAAAGCAGGTGCTGATTACTCACAGCAGCCGCTATTCAGCTACATCGGCGGTGATGATGCTACCCTTATTCCTATCCCCATGATGAATATTCTGAATGGCGGCACGCATGCTGATAACAATGTGGATATTCAGGAATTCATGATTTTTCCAGTGGGAGCGGCAAGTTTCTCCGAAGCGTTGCAAATGGGAACAGAGACGTTTCATCACCTGAAAGAAGTCCTGCAAGGCAGGGGACTCAACACGGCGGTGGGGGATGAGGGTGGATTTGCACCTGACCTGAGATCGAACGAGGAAGCTATCGAGGTAGTGTTGGAAGCTGTAGCAAAAACAGGATATCAGACTGGCAAACAGCTTTTCTTGGCGCTGGATGTTGCTGCCAGCGAAATCTTTGATGCCGGTAAAGGCGTCTATCGATTGGAATCAGAGGATCGAGAGCTGACATCTGATGAAATGGTGGAGTACTATTCAGATCTCGTCTCCAAGTATCCTATCATATCTATCGAAGACGGACTCTCAGAGGATGATTGGGCAGGATGGGGGCTTCTAAACCGTCTTTTGGGGGAGAAGATTCAGATTGTTGGAGATGATCTAACCGTAACTAATGTGGTCCGTCTGCAGAGGGCGATAGAAGAGAGGGCGATGAATGCCATCCTCATCAAACTTAACCAGATCGGTACGATGACCGAAACGATAGAAGCTATCCGCATCGCGCGCGAAAATGGTATGGCAGCAGTAATCTCGCACAGGTCGGGAGAGACAGAAGATACAACCATTTCGGATTTCAGCGTTGCCACCGGTGTTGGTCAGATCAAGAGTGGATCGGCTTCACGGACAGACAGGATATGTAAGTACAATCAGCTGCTTAGAATTGAGGAGCTTTTGGGCGATAAAGCGTCATTTGCAAGCATGAATGTTCTAGGTCATCTGACAGCGTCCGTTGTAACCTAATTGAAGGGGTAGATGGCGTTCCGGGTGAAAAAAAGAAGGCGTCACCGCAGGCCAATACCCGCAAGGGGGTCTCAGAATCGTAACATCCTGCCGAAGTTGCTCATTCTCGTGGCCGCAATTCTCATCATTATTTTCATTTTAGGTGATCACGGTATTTACAGGCTGTACAGTATGAAGCGGGAAAAAGAACGGCTGTTGAAAGAGATCAACAAGTTGCGCGGAGAACAGCAGAAGCTACTAGCTGAAAAGGACAGGCTGGAGAATGATCTGGAGTATATTGAGCGCCTGGCCCGGGAACGTCACAGGATGGCAAAAAAAGGTGAAAAAGTGTTTAAGGTTCTGGAGAAACCGGAGCTTTAGTTATCTGTCTCTGCGTCAGAATCCAAGCAAAAAGAACACCTTATCCCCACCCATCACCGATTGAAAACTCATCTCAAGGTTATTCGGTGGGCGTGAGAATTTATATACGAGTTCGGAGTGTAATACTTGCCCCGGCTTAATGATACCCACGCTGTTAACACTCTCCATAAATTCAAGATTGCCGATATTTCCTTTTCCGTCTACTACCTTAAAGAGGAGTAATCCACTCATATCCAGATCTTTCTGACCGTTGTTCGTGATCTCGACGACGACAGTCACCTGTTCATTTTTCAGAGAAGCATTAACCAATCTAATCCCGGCTTGCCCGGCCGTCTGAATTTCGCCGATCCCTTTGGCTACACGCCCTTCTTCAAGAGCATCGAGAGGGATGTAGAACTCCAATGTAGCTTTAATGAACTTTCCCGACGGATCCTTGCCAATTTTTATCACTTTCGTTCCAGAATTTACTCTTCCGAGGACAGCATCCTCATTGCCTGGCTCCTCGTAGATATCTGATCTCTTAATAGTTTCAGTGACCTGTCCGTTTGTAAGAGAAAGCAGTAAGATTAAAGCAAGACCTTGCCACAAGACAGCACCACTTCTGTGTGAGGACATAATTTTCTCCTCGTTAATTAGATTAATGATAAGGGTATAAACAGGTTTCAGCTAAAGCGTAATTGTCTGGGTGGTCAGGAAAGCATCGAGATAAATTTCAACACGGCGGTTGTTGGCGCGTCCTTCTGTATTGTCGTTAGAATCAACAGGCCGGAATTCACCGTACCCCATAGCTGAAAACTTTTCTTCACCTATGCCAGCATACTGACTCAGAAGCTCCACAATATTTAGCGCGCGAGCTGTGGACAGCTCCCAGTTTGATTGCCATTTAGTTTGAAGTTCCAGCGGCAGGGGGACATCGTCGGTATGTCCTTCGCACCTGATTTCAATGTTAAGGGTTTTATCACCCCGCTTGACGGCATCGATGAACGGTTTCAGTTCCGGATCCTGATTGACCCGTATGATGCGCGACATCTTGATGATCATGCCGATCTGCTGAATGAGAGGGTGTACTTCAGGTCTGAGTTCGGCACCACCCGAGCGGAACAGTTGGCCACTCGCCAGAGTTATTTTTACTCCTTTGGTTGCGCGTTCCACTGATACATAAGCGGAGTGAAGCTGTTCGTGTAATTCGACGTATGTTTGGTCCAGCAGCATGTTGATGATGCGGTCAATGTGTTTTTCGGCATCGTTCATGATAACGAGTAACATGATAAAGAACGTCAACAGTAAGGTGACCATATCACCGAATGTTACGGCCCACGCCGTACTTCTGGATTTGGCTTCGTTAAAGGAGACTTTTGAGACTTGCCGTGCCATTCAATCAGCTTTGCTCTTGGCGCTTGCTTTGGGGGACAAATGTCATCAGTTTTTCGCGCAGAATAATTGGATGGTCTTTTGCATGAATGCCGATGATTCCCTCTACTATGATATCTTTGACCATCAGTTCTTCTTCAGATTTCCGTTTGAGCTTACCGGCAAGGGGCAAGAAAACAAGGTTTGAAAAAAGCACGCCATAGAAGGTTGTAATGAGGGCGAGACCCATTCCTCCCAGTAATTCAGCAAAGCGCTTCGCCACATCAAACTCGACGCCGACGGCGCCACCGCTCTCTGTTGCCGAAAAATGGGTCATCATGATGATCAGTCCAAGTACGGTTCCCAGCATACCGAAGGCGGGTGCGTAAGCGCCCATGTAGAGAAAAATTTCCTGTCCTAAACTGTGGCGTCTGTCCATGTTGGAAAGTTCCAGTTCAAGGTAATTTCTCAGGCGGAGAGGGTCTCTTTCATTGATGGCAAGTTCCAGCCCATCCCTGAGGAAGTTGTCTGATACTTTGTCCAGTTCGGTCTCTAATGCCATAATCCCCTTTTTTCTGGCGAGTTCAGCCTTCATTATTAACTCTTCTATGACTTCCTGATGACCGACTTCTTCTTGCGTGAATGCTTGGCCGAGCACCTTAAATATGTTGAGGACATTTTTTAGGGGATAGTTGACCAGTGTGGCGGCGAATGTCCCGCCAAGGACAATGACGATGGCGTCGAGATCCAGAAACCAGCGTGGATCACCTTTATTACTGAGAATCCCTATGGTAACAAAACCGAGTCCCAGAAGTAGTCCAAGTGCTGTGCCTAAATCCATAAAGAATCCTCTTTGAAGATTATAAAGGTCGTTACTTTAAATTAATTGATGAGAAGTTAGTCAACTACGGGCATTACTGTCCAGAACGAAAGTGACCGGGCCGTCATTGGTCAATTTAACATCCATCATAGCTCCAAATCGACCCGTCTCTACAGGAATACCTTCGCTGGTTAGAAATTGTATGAACTGTGTATAGAGCTGTTCTCCCTCTGCCGGCGGTGCAGCATTCAGGAAGCTTGGACGTCTCCCCTTGCGCCAGTCGGCACAGAGCGTAAACTGACTCACAACCAGAGCAGCCCCAGCCGATTCTCTGATGGATAAGTTCATTTTGCCGTCGTCGTCATTAAAAATACGGAAATTGGATATCTTGTGGGCAAGAAATTTACAGTCTTCCTCTCTGTCACCTTGGAATACACCCAGAAAAATCAGTAGTCCCGAACCAATCTCCCCTGCTATTTCCCGGTCTATCAGGACGCTGGCTTCAGAAACTCTCTGAAGCAGGGCAATCATTAATCAACCCACACGTTTTGATCGCCGTAAATCCCTTTGAGTTTTCCAAGAAGGAGATCATCGGCAGATACGCGGACTTCGCGGGCCAGCATTTTCTTGCCATTCCCTTTTTCATCGTATACATGAAAAAAGAGGGGAGAATCCCCGGCGTGGTCCTTCGTGAGGCGAAATAAGGAGTCTACGTCCTCTTCCTTCATTTTGTCCACTTCAACTACTATGTTCACCGTTTTGGCATATCGATCCTGCACCTGATCAAGCGACAGAATTGATTCAGCGATTAATTTCAGTGTATCGTCTGTCAGTCGGGACGTAGGTCTCCCTTTGATAAAGATCAGTTTGTCTTCCTGGATTAGGTCTTTGTGGGCTTCAAAAGTGTCGTGAAAGATAAGCACATCAACTTTTCCACCGAGGCAATCGAGACTCAGGAATGCCATCTGCTGGTTTTTCTTGTCAAAATGATGTCTGATATCGTGGATCACTCCGCCTACACGAATTTGTTGTGTTTCTTCAACGGGACTGGAAAAGTCATGGTTGGAAAATCTTTCCAGCACAGCAGCGTGTTTCAGGAGAGGATGGCCTGTGAGATAGAATCCCATCAGCTCTTTCTCTCGTTGCAGTTTTTCTGATTCTGACCAGTCTGGAGCCTTGGGCAACCTGGGAATCGAATGCAAGGGGGAGTCACCCGAAGAAGATTGTCCAAACAGAGAGAATTGATCATCTTCAGCTTCAGCCTGAGCCTTTTGAGCATGGCGTAGAGTTGATTCGACGGCATTATACATCTGAGCGCGGTTGCCTTCAAGCGAATCCATGGCGCCGGCGGCAATAAGACTTTCCGTAACTTTACGGTTGACGAGCCGGAGATCCAGATGACGGCAAAAATCAAACAGTGTTTTGAAAGGCTCATTTTCATTCCGGACTTCCAGAATGTTCTCCAATGCTTTGACACCCACATTCTTGATGGCATTGAGGCCGAATGAAATTGTCTTTTCATCGAGAGTTCTGAAGTTAATTCCTGATTCGTTGACATCGGGCGCGCGGACGGTGATTTTAAGTTTCTGGCACTCATTCATGAGCGTAACGACCCGTGAGGTGTTAGTCATTTCGCTCGTCAGGTTGGCCGCCATAAACTCAGTCGGATAGTGAGTTTTCAGGAAAGCTGTCTGATAGGCGATGAAGGCATAAGCTGTGCTATGGCTTTTATTAAAGCCGTATTGGGCAAATTTCTCTATCAGTTCGAAGATGTCCTTGGCTGTCTTTTGCGTAATTCCTCTTTCTACGGCTCCGGTTATGAATGCCTCCTTCTGTCCTTTCATAAGGCGTCTTTTTTTCTTGCCCATTGCTCGTCGCAGGATATCAGCCTGTGCCAGGGAGAAACTGGCGATCTTGTTGGTGATCTGCATAACCTGTTCCTGATAGACGATAATTCCATATGTTTCACTGAGAATCGGCTCAAGATCGGGATGGGAGTACTTAATTTTTTTTCTGCCGTGTTTGCGCTTGATAAACTCATCGATGTGTTCCATTGGACCGGGACGATAGAGAGCATTCATGGCGATAAGATCTTCGATACAGGTAGGTTTGAGTTTCTTGAGATATTCACGCATTCCGGATGATTCGAACTGAAAAACACCGATAGTGTTGCCTTTAGCAAATGTTTGATAAACCTTCTGATCATCGAGCGGGATTTTGTCAACGTTGATGTTGACGCCGCGCTCTTTCAGTAACGCTTCTGTCTGCTTAATAACTGTCAGGTTTCGCAGGCCAAGAAAATCCATTTTGAGCAAACCGAGATCTTCTAGGCCTTTCATGTCAAATTGAGAAGTAATCTCACCCTGAGGGGATTTGTAGAGAGGGATATAATCAGTTAGTTCTCCCGGAGCAATTACAACACCGGCTGCATGGGTAGAAGCGTGGCGGTTCATCCCCTCAAGTGTCTTCGAGAATTTCATCAGGTTTGCGTGCTGTTCATTCTTGTTCTTCACCTGTTGCAGTTCACTGCTGATGGACAGAGCAGAATCGAGGGTGACACCGGGGCCGGCCGGGATCATCTTGGCAATGCGGTCAACTTCCCCATAGCTCATTCCCAGAACTCGTCCCACGTCGCGTACAACTTGCCGCGCCTTCAGTTTACCGAATGTGATGATATGTGTAACAGAGTTTTCACCGTATTTCTGTCTGATATAGTTGATCACCTCACCTCTCTGCTCGTAGCAGAAGTCGATATCAATATCCGGCATCGAGATGCGCTCTGGATTAAGAAAACGTTCGAAAAGTAGGCCGTGCTCAATGGGATTGATGGTTGTAATTCCGAGACAATAGGCCGCAAGACTGCCGGCAACCGAACCTCTGCCTGGCCCTACGGGAATTCCCTTGTCCTTGGCGTACTGGACAAAATCCTGAACGATGAGGAAATAACCGGCAAAACCCATATTCTGGATGACACCGAGTTCGTACTGAAGCCGGTCATCCAGTTCAGGTGTAACAGGATCGAAGAGTATTTTGAGCCCTTCTATGCATCGGGAGGTAAGATATCTGTTTGGATCTCTATCTCCAGTCTCAGAGGGAATAGGAAAGGTAGGTAGAAGGTTTTCGTTGAGAGGAATCTCAAGGTCGCAAGAGTCAGCAATTTGTCTCGTGTTCTCCAGCGCCTGTGGATATTCTTTAAAGAGATCCCACATCTGATCTTGCGACTTGAAATAGAACTCAGGTGTAGCGTATCGCTGTCTGTTTGGGTCGTCTCTGTCCTTGCCTGTGCCGAGACAGAACATGATGTCGTGTGCTTCCCAGTCTTCCTGTCGATTGTAGTGACAGTCGTTGGTTGCCACAAGTGGGAGGTTCAATTCACCGGCGAGCTTGGCGACCGTATTCCTTGATACCTCTTCCTCGGGAATACTGTGATCCTGGATTTCCAGGTAAAACCGCCCAGGAAAGATCTCGGCGTATTCCAGTGCTACTCTTTTCGCCGCCTCATATTTACCTTTAACAGCATATTCTTGAACTTCTCCCTTGAGGCAAGCTGAGAGGCAGATGAGTCCTTCATTGAATTCACGGAGCAGATTCTTATCGACTCGCGGGCGGTAGTAGAAGCCTTCCAAATATCCGGCAGTGACGAGTTTCATCAGATTGCGATATCCCGTGTAGTTCTGAGCGAGAAGCACCAGATGGTTATTGCCCCATCCACCATCCCGCTTAGGTGTTTTATCAAATCGGTCGCCTTGCGCTACGTAGATCTCGCAACCGAGGATCGGTTTTATACCCACATCTTTGGCAGCTTTGTAAAATGAGATTGCCGAAAACATGTTGCCGTGTTCTGTAATGGCAACGGTGTCCATAGACAGATCAGTCATCGTATTGATAACGGTGGATACTGACTGGGCGCCATCAAGTAGACTGTAATCGGTGTGGTTGTGCAGATGAACGAACTCAGAGGTCATTGCATATTAGCCTAAATAGACAGCAAACAATCCAGATAAGATACAGACTTTTAGAATCTGAGAAGAGGTTTTACAGGTCTTAATTGATGGTGATTTCACAAGCGAAGATACAATAAAAAGTAGAGGAATTTCAATTCCCAAAATAAGAATTATCAGGTAAGCATAACCGTAGATGTCCATAAAAAAGGGGATGAGAAAGCCTGATCCCATCAACAGGCAGAGACCCAGTACGAGGCGAACAGAAGGCTGAACTCCAAACTTTACGGGGAACGTATTAAGGTGTGCTGCTCTATCACCCTCGACATCAGCGATATCTTTCACAATTTCCCGCAGGAAGTTGAAGCCAAACGCAAGCAGGGCTGGAACCACAAGACCCTGTGGGTTACCAAAGCTGGTACCGGCAAAGAGAAACGCTAATCCAAGGATTGCGGCCACAACTAGATTGCCAATCAGTGGTCTCCCTTTCAGCCATATACTGTATATAATCATGAGGGGTGCCGAAATGAGAGACGCAATCACAAATGATGAGAAATTGATAAATACTGACAGGATAATTCCACACAGGAAAAGTATTACTGCGGCCATCAGAGCACTATTTTTGGATAGCGAACCGGAGGGGAGTGGTCGGTCGGCACGATTAATTTTGTCGCTGTCGAAATCTCGATAATCGTTGAATGCATTAGCTGCTGCATTCAGGGATACAACCGTCAGGACAGCTTTTACGATTGTGGTCGTGTGCCAGTAATGGAGAATGGACGCTGAAATCAGAACTGTAATGGTACCGAGAAACAGATTGAGAGGGCGGAGGAGCTTAAAGAATGCAAAGAGTGGTGTCACTCCGTCACCTGTATGGAGATCACCCTGTCATTTCCATTGTAGTCTTGGTGAGTGGTGGTGGCGACGAAGCCGGCATTCTCAAACAAGTGACGCACTTTTCCCGGATGTTCTCCACGGCCTGTTTCGAGTACCATGAAGCCTCCACTTGCAATCCAATGGCGCGCCGTAGCGCACAGGCGGCGGTAGAATGCCAACCCGTCGTAGCCATCGGTAAGAGCATGTATCGGTTCGTAATCTCTGACATCTGCGGGCAGGTGAGCCATATCATCGATTGGAATATAAGGAGGATTCGATACCAGCAAGTCAAATGAATCGGGGAGATTTTGTGTAAGAACATCACTTTCTTCAAATATAATCCTATCGGCCACACCGTTGCGGAGAGCGTTCCTACTGGCAAGTTCTAGGGCGTCCTCACTACAATCGAGGGCAAGCAACTGCACCTCCGGTAGCGATTTAGCGATAGCGATAGCGATACAACCGCTGCCTGTTCCAGCATCAACTATTGTTGCCGCCCGCGTTTTTCTGGCGTGATGGATGGCAACCTCTACCAATTTTTCAGTTTCGGGCCGGGGAATCATCACGTGCTGGTTCAACTGAATGGGAAGTCCGAAGAATTCTGTCCGTTGTGTGATGTATTGTAGCGGTTCACCGTTAATGCGTCGTTCTACCCACGAGGAGAGAAGCAGTAGTTTTTTCTCTGTGAGGCGTTGATGGCGGTTCAGATAAAGGTGCGCGCGGGAGCAAGAGAACAAGTCCATCATCAGCCATTCAATTTCACTGTGGGGGCTGTGCGAGTTGTTTGCTGAAAGACGGTGTTCAGCAAGTTTCATGACCTTGAACAAAGTGTCTGGCAAGTCTGCCATGGGTTGTTCTTCCACTGCTTTTTTATTCCACCGGTTCGGCTTTCAACTGCTCCAGCTGGTCTGCTATACGCAACTGCTCTATGAGCTCAAACAGATCTCCGTCCAGCACATTGTTCAGTTTGTACAGTGTAAGATCGATTCTATGATCTGACACACGACCTTGCGGAAAGTTGTAGGTACGAATCTTTGCACTGCGGTCGCCGGTGGAGACCATACTTTTGCGTGCTTCTGCCCGTTCCGCCCGCATTTTTTCGCCTTCCAGCGCCATGAGCCGGGAGCGGAGGACTTTCATTGCGGCACTTCTGTTTTTGTGCTGAGATTTTTCATCTTGACAGGTGACTACTAGTCCGGTTGGGTTGTGCGTGATGCGTACTGCAGACTCAGTTTTATTCACATGCTGCCCGCCGGCGCCCGAAGCGCGAAAGGTGTCGATGCGCAGATCTCCTGGATCTATGTTGACATCGATCTCGTCCGCTTCCGGCAGAACGGCAACTGTAGCGGCTGAAGTGTGAATCCGGCCGCTGGTTTCGGTTTCAGGGACACGCTGTACCCGGTGAACACCGCCCTCATATTTTAGTTCGCCGAACACGCTCTCTCCCTCCAGTGAGAATATGACTTCTTTGAAACCGCCACTGCCAATCTCATTGCTACTCAACACCTTAATCTTCCAAAGTTTCCTTTCGGCGTAACGGCTGTACATTCTAAAGAGATCAGCAGCGAAAAGTGCTGCTTCGTCGCCGCCGGTACCGGCCCGTATCTCCACAATAGTATTTTTGTCGTCGCGAGGATCTTTGGGTAGGAGTAGAAGTTTCAGTGATTCTTCGAGGCTTAAACGCTCTTCCTCGAGATCCGACAGCTCTTCGCGTACGATCGATTTCAAATCTTCATCATCGCCTTTCAGAATTGTTTTGTCCTCAGCTATCTGCTCCATCAGCTTGAGATATACACTGCCTTTTTCCACCACTGCTTTCAACTCGTGGCGCTGTTTTGCGATATCACTGTAACGGCCGGGATCCGATGCGATTTCCGGATCGGCGAGCATATCAGTCAGTGCCTCGTACTTTTCGACAACATCTCTTGTTTTATTTATCATAGCAGTCTAGGCAGAAAAAAACGGCTTCCTCTAGGCGAATGGCAAAGAAAGGAAACCGTTCTCTTACTGTTGTTACTGGTCTTCCTGAGCGTCCAGTTTATATTTCGTCCTGAATTTTTCTATCCGTCCGGCAGTATCCACCAGCTTCTGTTTCCCGGTAAAGAAAGGGTGGCACTCAGAACAGATTTCCACACGCATATCTCCCACTGTGCTTCGCACCTGAAACGTGTGGCCGCAAGCGCATGTCACCGTCCCTAACATGTAATTGGGATGTATTTCTGTTTTCATTACTAACCTCTATTCAAGTTGACTCAGCGTTTCTTCGATTCTACTGATTCCCTCAAGGAAGTTCTTCTCATCTGTGGCGTACGAAAGACGAATGTGTCCCTCACCGCCGAACCCGGCACCCGCTACTGTAACGGTTCTAGCCGAGTCCAAAATATAATCACTCAAGTCGAAAGAAGTTTCGATTTTCTTACCTTGGGTGCTCTTACCCAGGTAGGGACTGATGTCTGGAAAAGCGTAGAATGCGCCACCCGGGAGAGCACACGTAACACTCTCGATTTCATTTAATCTATTGATCATAAGGTTACGGCGAGTGCGAAACTTCGCTCGCATCTCTTCTACTGACTCCTGGCTTCCAGAAAGTGCCTCCACGGCGGCCTTCTGTCCTATAGAGTTCGGGCACGAGGTGGCTTGCCCTTGAATTTTGCCCATCGCTTTGATGATATCAGGACTACCTGCCGCATAGCCGATGCGCCAGCCAGTCATAGCATACGTCTTGGAGAGACTCTGTATTGTGAGGATTGTGGCACCAGTTTGATTGAGTTTCTCGATGCTGGTGAAAAGTTCGTCGTAGACCAGTTTTTCGTAACATTCGTCGGAAATTACAGTCCATTTCTGATCAGTTGCGTAGTCCAGCAGTCGTGATATGGTTGGTTTGTCCCAGACAGCGCCCGTAGGATTAGATGGAGAATTGATAATCATCAATCTGACATTGGGCGTGATTTTCTTTTCAAGATCGTCAAAATCAGGAACGAAGTTTTGTTCAGAGAGCGTATCGACCACGATAGGGGTGCCGTCAGCAAGCCGTATGAATTCAGGGAAAGAGACCCAGTAAGGCGAAAAAATGACGGCCTCATCTCCGGGATTGAGCAGCGCCTGACACGCTGTACTGAGGGAGTGTTTAGCACCGTTTGAAACAATTATCTGATCAGGTGAACAGTCAATTTCGTTATCCCTCGCCAGCTTTTCGCAGATTGCCTGGCGGAGTTCCAGAAGGCCCATCCCCGGAGTGTATTTTGTGAAGCCTTCATCCATCGCTATCTTTGCTGCCAGCCGGATGTTCTCTGGCGTGTTGAAATCGGGTTCGCCCACGCCCATATCGATGACATCGATCCCCTGATTGCGTAAAGCTGCGGCCTTAGCGGTCATTTCCAGCGTGAAGGAGGGTTGAATGCGGTGCACTCGATCAGAAATCATAGTAAAAGGATCTTTGGTTGCAGTCTAATGTGACCGTTTGTGGTATTTTGAGGTATTAAAATTAGGATCCTCGGTCTCCTTGGTTTCCTTCCCGGACTTAACAGCCCTTTTACTCTTGGGAACGTCATCTGGCCTGGACTTAACAGCCCTTCTACTCTTGGGAACGTCATCGGGATCTATGGCGTCCTTTTCCCAGTTGGGTGGTAAATCTTCCACCGCCTGATTATTAGGAGTGTCTAACTTCAGTGCACTCTCATCAAACTGGAAATCAGCTGGATTGAAGTGGCTGAAAAGGACTCCATATCCTTTAGTGATACCGTTACCGATACCGAGGAAGTTGGGGAGGACAAAGTTAGTTTTGAATTCACCCTCGAATGCGCCCATGTGACCATCGTCCACGAGTTTAGGGTATAAAGATTCAAGTGTAAGCTTGACATAAACTTTTATCTCGAGCTTCATTCCCATTTCCTTGGCAAGGAAGGCAATGTTCTGACTCAGGAGCCGGCTAAGGAATTTGGGCCGCTCATCTCCGTATGCGAACTTGTATTTGCCCAGGTTAATCTCATTCAACGCAACCCAGGGAGTGAGGAATCTGTAACGAATCATTCTTGGCGATGGGACAAAGTGATCCTCTTCAACGTCCGCCTCAAATCCTTCAACCTCGAAGGTGATATTGCCAAAATTCATAGTTTTCAGCTTCTCCACCACAGAGAGAATAGGATCGACACCTTCCTTTATCCCAACCAGATATATCTGTTCATTTAGAATCTTGACCTGTACCCGGGGATAGAGGAATTGTGAGCGATAACTGCCGTTGATGAAAGGAATTATCCCTTCATCCGGAAAATCGTTCATTATGACTCCTTTCACTTGATAGGAAGTCTTCCGTACCGGTTTATCGGTTGCTATGCGAGCGACAATTGACTTGATTGGTTCTGAAACGATATACATGAGAAAAAGAGAATTCTAAAGAAAAGAAGCTACTTACTCATAGTATCAAGGAACTCTTGGTTGGTAGAAGTTCGTTTCACTCGATCTAATAAAAACTCCATAGCTTCAACAGGTGTCATCTCACTGAGAATTTTCCTTAACACCCAGACTCTTGCAAGTTCTTTTTTTGTCAGTAGCAATTCCTCTTTACGGGTGCCTGAACGGATAAGGTCAAAGGAAGGAAAGATCCGGCGATCACTGAGGCGTCTGTCGAGGACAAGTTCCATATTACCAGTCCCTTTGAACTCTTCAAAAATCACGTCATCCATACGGCTACCTGTATCGATGAGGGCAGTAGCAATAATGGTCAGGCTGCCGCCTTCTTCAGTGTTTCTGGCAGATCCGAAGAATCGTCGCGGCCTTTGCAAAGCGTTCGCATCTACCCCCCCAGAGAGGATTTTGCCGCTGTGAGGAATTACCGCGTTATGAGCCCTGCCAAGTCTTGTAATGCTATCGAGGAGTATCATGACATCATCGCCATACTCTACCATCCGCTTCGCCTTTTCAATGGCCATGTCAGCCACCTGAACGTGCCTTTCTGGAGGTTCATCAAATGTCGAACTTATCACCTCTGCCTTAACGCTTCTCTCCATGTCTGTAACTTCTTCTGGTCGTTCTGCGATCAGTAAGACGATCAGTTTCATTTCGGGATGGTTGGCAGTGGCGGCATTAGCTATTTTTTGAATAAGGACCGTTTTCCCAGTCTTAGGCTGTGCGACGATCAGACCTCGCTGACCTTTGCCGATGGGCGCCATAAGATCGAGAATCCGCATAGAGAATCCTTTAGCCGCAACCTCAAGGTTGATCTTCTCATCAGGATAAAGCGGCGTGAGATTGTCGTAAAGAATGGCATCTTTTACCTTGTCAGGTCCGTTTCCATTAACTGTTTCAACCTTGAGCAGTGCGTAGAAGCGCTCGTTATCTTTGGGTGGCCGGATCTGACCTGCAATCTGGTGTCCTGTTCTTAGATTGAATCTTTTGATCTGTGAAGGAGAGACGTAAATATCGTCAGGTCCCGGAAGGTAATTATAGTCTTGTGAGCGGAGAAAACCGTAACCTTCTGGCATCGCTTCCAAGACGCCGGTCGCGAAGATACGCCCTTCTTTTTCGGCACGTGTCTCGAGGATCTTCAGGATGAGATCCTGCTTCTTCACACCTGAATAGCTGGGGACTTCAAGCTTCTGAGCCAGCTCAGTCAGTTCCTTGATTTTCAAACCCTGTAGTTCGTTAATATCCATTTCTTAATAATCCTAACCTGCTTCGCGGAGAAATCTGTAATTCGGGGAATCAGAAATTAGACCAAAACTGTACTTGGAATAAATTTAGACTAAATCTGACCATTGTCAAAGGGAAAACGGAAATAGTCAAAAACATCCTTTGCAATGTAGTGAGTACCGAAGATCAGCCACAATTCGGGTCCTTCTGCGCCTTCTTTCATGAGGCTGAAAGCTGCTTGCGGTTTAGGGGCTGCGGCAGCTGCGACTGCTGAACCATTGAGCTTTCTTGTCAGTACATCAAGATCGAAGAACTCATCGTGATCAGGGACTGTAGCTATAACAGTGTGACAATATTCTTTTAGGAGCCGCACGATTTCGTCAAGGTGCTTGCTTTTTTTGAGAGCGTAGACAGCTCCAATCTTCTTGCTGGGAAAAAGTTGCTGCAAGGTTTTAAATACAGCGTCTAAGCCATGCGGATTATGAGCTACATCGTAAAAGATCAGTGGTCGGGTTGACATTTGCTGCAGTCGTGCCGGCCAGTGTACTTCACGCAATCCCGCTGCAATAGCGGCCATCTCAATTGCCCGGTCAAAAATAAGGCTTGCGGCAATTGCTGTCTGCGCATTGGTTATCTGGTGTTGCCCGATTAAGGGGATAACAAGATCTGTGCCGTTGTATAAAAATCTTGACCCTTTGCGCTCAGTATAGCAGCTCTCAAGAGGACAAATATCTGGAGCCTTATGTAGTTGTACTCCGGTATCTGTAGCGGATGATTCGATCACTTCGGTAACCTCAGCCAGTTGAGAGGAGGTTACTGCCGGTACGTTGGTTTTGAAGATGCCGCACTTTTCGCGTGCAATGGCAGAAAGATCGTGGCCGAGATATTCCATATGATCATAATGTATCGGCATAAGAACTGTCAGAACAGAGTGAGCCACATTGCTGGAGTCGAGTTGACCGCCGAGGCCGACTTCTATGACCGCAACATCTACCTCACTGTGGGCAAAATATGAGAAGGCGAGGGCGGTTGTTGTTTCGAAGAATGTTGATCCGAGAGTGTCGATATCAGTCGCGAAAGAGTTGAGGAATTTGACTACTGTTTCATCTGTGACAGGCGTTCCGTCGATGCGAATTCGTTCGTTATATCTGACCAGATGGGGAGACGTGTAGAGCCCCACTTTTCTTCCGGATGACTTCAGGATCGATGCTATCATCGCTGCAGTGGAACCTTTACCGTTTGTGCCGGCGATATGAATGACTGGGACGTCCCTGTGAGGATTGCCACACTTCGCCAGAAGTGCTTCAGTACGATGTAATCCAACCTTAATGCCTCTGCGTCTCAAGGTGTAGAGGCGGTTCAGTAAAGTGTCATCGACTGTCTGTTCGTCCATTTTCAGTCTCGGCTTGGTGCGAAGAGCTTAATCCAACTGGAGCAGTGTCACCTCTCCGAGCGGTTCACCAAGGAACCGATGGGCCAACTCTTCAAATTTCTGCGGCATATCTGAGACAAAACATCTCAATTCATCCGCTTCTGCATCAGATGCAATATTCCCGTTCTTCAGCGTAGACGCAACTTCCGCCGCAACAGCCTGTGGAGAATCGATGAGAGTCACATTATCAGGGAGAAGCGACTGAATGGTTTTCTTGAGCAATGGATAGTGTGTACATCCGGGAATGAGGGTATCAACGTCGCTCGATTGAAAGGGAGTCAAATACTCTTCAGCGACCATTTCCGCGATTTTTCCTTTAGTCCACCCTTCTTCAGCCAAGGGAACAAAGAGAGGGCATGCCGCTGATGTTATTCTGGTGTCATAGTCGAGTTCTCTAAGCATTCTGGTATAAGCACCGGAATTGATGGTTGCTCTAGTGCCGATGACACCGATATGGTGAGATCGTGTAGCGGCGACTGCTGCTCTGGCTGCCGGCTCAATGACGCCTATCACAGGTATAGTATTCTTCCGCCGCAACGATGTGAGAGCAACTGCCGATGCTGTGTTACAGGCGACCACTATCAGTTTTACATGTCTTCGGATCAGGAACTCAGCAATCTGGAGTGAGAAGCGTGTTACCGTTTCTTCACTCTTCGTTCCGTACGGAACTCGCGCCGTGTCGCCGAAATAGATTATGGATTCGGTAGGCAACGTCTGCTTGAGAGCGTGTACCACTGTGAGGCCTCCCAGACCAGAATCGAAAACGCCGACGGGAGAGTTCTTCTTCGGCATCAGGTGAAGATAGACATTTTGTGAGGAGCAGGATTAATGGTGACCAACAAGACGGCGGTACTCTGTGGATTGTGATGGGAGAATAACGAACTGGGGAATCGCTAAGTTACTCATCCAAGATCAACTGATCATCCAACGTTCGTCATTTAGAATCAGCATCAGGTTCATCCTTCAGCTTCTTCGGTCAGGACCTTTTCGTACTTATCCTTAAATCGGCGGATGCCGCGATAGATTGCTTGGGCGACACTTTGACGGTAGCCTGGCTTACGAAGCTGTTTTTCTTCCTGTGGATTCGACAGGTAGCCGACTTCAATCAAAACATTCGGCATGGATGCGCCGATAAGGACAAAAAATCCAGCTTGCTTAACACCCCGGTCCGGTGAAGGAATACTTTTGCGAAGTTCACTCTGTATCATGGAACCTAAATCTTCACTTTCTTTCATGAAGGCGTTTTGCATTAGAGAGGCGATAATAAAACTGTCTTCCGTAAGGTTGTCGTAACGGGTCACTTCTTCTTCCAGTTTAATAACGGCATTTTCCCGCTGGGCGACTTCGACAGCATCGTCTGTTTTACCCGGTCGAAGAATATATGTTTCAAATCCCTTTACTCTGCGATTGTTGTTGGCGTTGCCGTGAATACTGATGAACAGTTTACCGTTAGTTTCGTTGGCGACTTTCGTCCGTTTCCAGAGCGGAATAAATACATCTTCATCACGCGTGTAGATAACTTTCACCCCTCCATGTTTTTCTAGAAGCCGCCCGACACGCTTGGCGATGTCAAGGGTGACGAATTTTTCTTTCAGACCATATTTACCAGTGGTACCGCCGTCTTTTCCGCCGTGTCCGGCATCGATGACAATGGTGTCAATATACCAGCTGTTGCGAAGCTTCTTAATTTTTTCGGCACTGTAGCTCAGGGGCGTTCGCAACGTAAGTACGATTTCGCTCGGATCACGGTTGTGGTATATCTCATAATTCTCTATGTCTGACCGCAAATGAAAGGCCAGCTGGGCGGATTTACCGACCTGATCTACGTTGATTGCTTTCACGACACCGCCGAGCCTCGCCTGGCTGAGAGTTAGGGAGTCGGCCACGCCTCCGGCTAACGTCAGGTAGAACCACCTGTTCTTAGCCGACCACGCCTCGAGCGATTGCGTATCGAATTGACGTGTTGTCTCAATACGAACCACGGTCCCATTTGCTTTGTCCTCAATGTCGATTCCCGTGAGATTGAACGCCAGCAGTTCAATAATGATAACTCCTTTCACATCGTCATAAAGAATGCCCGGTGCGGCGCGGCGGTGCAGGATAGAGAGAAAAGGGCGCATGGGGAGATAGATATCCTGACCATCGAAGAGGGCGTGGGACGGCATCTGGTAGACTTGATCATCAATGACGACAAAACTGCTGTTGGCTGACACTTTTATTCTGTGACCGCCGAAATAGATGACGAGTTTACTTCTGGCTGCGTTCATGAAAACGCTGGCGGTGAGGACTTGCACAAAGTCGCTGGTGGAGATATAGACAGCGGGTCCGCTTGCAAAAGTTCGGATCACTTCCGTTCTGTCCGGCTCGTTGGGAAACTGGACAGAAACCTGCCCCGCCTGAAGGGGAGCACCGGTAAGCCACAGCCCGCTCATCAGTAGAAGTGAAATGCCTCGGATCACGGTGGGAATTTATTGAGAGGTCTCTTAGGGCGCAATACCGTTCTATCGGCGAGGCTCGTGAGATGAAAACGCTTCTTTAGCAATAAAGCAAGAATGTCAGAGAACGAATAGAGAACTGACGGAAACTCCGTATGTGTTCAACCAACTTGATCATTTCCTTGAGAGCATCGGTGATATAGGTGCGTCATAGATCAACACGGTCGGCTTGCCCGAATCACACGGTTCAGGCGGGGAGACCGTGTTGGATTGTTCCAAGAGAGGTCCGTCATTGCTGATTCGCCACCAGTGATTCAAATTGATACATCTGCTAACAGTTGAGTTGAGAGTGCAAAGCGGATTTGACTAAGGGATCGGTGGAGATCAGCGCACAAGTCTACTCAGATTGTGGGATTGCGTCGAGTAAGACCGATCACCGGCACTTCGTCCTCAAAAGGCGATATCCATCTGAAAACCGCTCTCAACATTCGGTATTGACCATCTGCCTGGATCATCGAATCGCTCCCACGTAGTTCGTACTCGCCAGCTCACCGTTGCTCCGTGGGCAGTCTTGATTCTGACAAAAGTGGCGAGCGATTGACCTGACGAGGCAAAAGCCCGGTTGCGCATCTCTCCGGGAAGATTAAGATCCCATACATAGATTCTTGACGCCCAATCGTCTGAGCGGTACATCACCCAGTTGAATGAAATGCGCCACGATTTTGTGGCAAGGTGCATTTTGGTGGAGAGGCCGTGTCCGGTGTGCTGGCCGTCGTCATCCTGAGCCACCACTCTGTCTCCCTGAAACTGCCACTTCAGCTGCTTATTTACAGGTAGTGTCGAGCTGGCACGCCATGTTTCTCTGCTGGAATTCGGCTGAAATATTTCTCCTGCATAGGCGATGCCATCTTCGCCGGATTTATCCTCGCGCTTCCACCGGAGCAGAGCATTTCCACCATAACGCCACCGAAAACTCAAAGTAGCGGCGGTTTCGAAACCACGGACCGGCTGACCGCCCTCACTGACAGCAACAGTCTCGCGGTACCAGTCGCCGTAGCTGAACAGGCGTATTTTCCCCGTGGAGATAGAAAGAGCCTGATAGATTCCTGATTCATTCAGCTGGTCGCGGCTCCATTCGCCGAGCGGTCGCGAGCGAGGACCCCGGAAACCGCCTGGATAGTAGCGGACTGATCCCATCCATCGGAGTGTCTTCATATCCAATGTTGCGCCGGTGAGATAGGAAGGGCTTGTGCCATTATAGACGGCGGTTTCGCCGAAGAACGAGAGTTTGTCAAAGGTGTATTGTCCATGGACGGAGCCGTAGCTTTGCGGCGGGCGGTTAGTGGGTGAATTCCCGTCAATCTGCCATCTGTCAACGGCGGTGAGGATGCCGACTTGAGCCTGCTCACCTGACCGTTTCCAGGCGAGTATGGCGCTCTCTTCGTTCAGATTGTGCTTTCGGTCGCGGGCTGTTTCAGACTGATGAAGACCTGATACGGAAATGGAAGTAACAGAGAGTGAGTCGAGGATGGCATCCATCGGTGAGGATGAAAGAGAGGCGATCCAGGTATTTGACTTGTACTCATATTCAACTGCCGCGCCGCGGAGGGCCCACTGTTCCAGAGTAGACCGCCACGGCCGAAGTCCTCTCCCGGGGCGTGAGAAATAGGTGATGCTCGTATTCCCCTTGAACGGCCGCGAAGAGCGACCAAACAGGAGACCATAACCTGAGTGAAGCTGAAAGTCACCGACAATTGCCCGAGTGTGGCTGTTAACTGGGATACTTAGATGAGCTGATGCAAAATCGGTGAGCGTTGGTTCTCCCGGGTCGCGTTCCAAAACAAATCCTCCCGATGCCGAGGCACGCTGAAAATCGACCCTCGTTACCATCCTTATATCCTCAGTTGAAGTCGTCCATCGATTACGCAGGACGACACCTAATGGCCGTACCTCTTCAACAGTGGTTGTGAGAGGCAGAAGTTGTCTTGTGACTGGATCGAGCTCCTGGAACTGGAGTATCTCGAAGATTGAGATAAATTGCCCCAACTCGTTACGCCTTTTTAGAATCAGGGAGATATCGCTCGATGGAAGTAGAGGAATCTTCTCAAGTTGCTTTCTGCTGACGCTGTTTAGATTGAGCGGTTCGCGCACAAACTGTTCCAGGGTCAGCAGGTCTTCAGCCGAAAGGACAGATTCTTCGTCATCCAGCTGAAATTCAGTCAGGATCTCGTCCAGCGACTGCCCTTGCCCGGAGCAGGGGCTAAGGCAGGCTAAAAGTGAGAGCAAGAATATGGCTGAGATTAAGTTCCGGATGATTAGCGATTGCATAACTTATTTCCTGACCGATGATCTTCAGCCTGATACCGGCGGTTACCTGGGTGGGACTCGTGGCAAAGCCGGTCATGACTGTAAAGGACTCAATCGGCTTCCATTGCAGACCAAACTTATAGCGTGAATCAAATTGCAGATCCTTTTCGAATTCTGCTATAGCGGACATCTGACTACTTGGTGTAAAGCTGAAGCCGGTAACTATTACCTGCGGCAGCAGCTCGTCAGAGGCGCCGATTCGTGGCGCATTCAGGTTCTGATATAGCATGGACCATGTCACCGATTCCTGTATGTCGAAGGCGATGGATGCGGACAGGCTAACTGTTTTCTGGGAGCCGTAGTTGACGATTGAGAGTTCGTGTCCGGCAAGGAGCAGTCCAAAATCGAGATGCTGTCCCAGGCGTCTGCCTAAACCGAGCGCAAACGTTGTCTCGCCGTACAGTTTGTTGCCAGCTGAATAGAACCCGATGCCGACATTTCCGTATCGCCAGGGAGCTGATATAACCGCCCCCGCGTTGCTGAGATCCGTAAGGCTAAAGGGTTTGCCGTAGAATGCGGCTGTGTTGAGACTGGTCGATGAGGCAAGGGAGGCGGGGTGACTGAGAAAATGAGCCGATGTGCGCCCCGGACCGAATTGGGTCATCCCCAAGGCGACCAGATTCGGGAGTAGAGGAAGCCGTTCAAAAGCGCCGATCAGGCCAGATACAAGTATGAGTGACAGCCATATCAGACGCATTTTGGTAAATGTAGTCTCTTATCGGTGAATAGACAAGAAGTGAGTGGTAATTTCACTTCACTTTTTAGCGAAAGAGTGCGAAATTGAACGAATAGTAAGACCGAGTGTTAAGCGGCCGAGAGGGGAAATGTAAGTGATGGAACGAAAAATCCGCATCGTTATGGCAAAGCCCGGTCTCGATGGTCATGACAGGGGGGTCAAGATTCTGGCCAGAGCTTACAGGGATGCCGGGATGGAGGTGATCTATCTTGGGCTGCGTCAAACCCCTGAAATGATAGTCAGTACCGCCTTGCAGGAAGACGTGGACGTTATCGCTCTTTCGATTCTTTCTGGCGCCCATATGACTGTTTTTCCGAAAGTGATGGAACTGATGAAATCTGAAGGGATGGACGATGTTCTGCTGACGGGCGGCGGGATTATCCCTGACAAGGATATGGAGGCGTTGCATGCTGAAGGGGTCGGGAAACTTTTTGGCCCCGGCACGCCCATCCAGGAGACTATCGATTATATCACGGAATGGGTAAAAACCAATCGGTGGAAGAAATGAGCGATACTCTGAAAAGACTGCAAACTTTACGGCAAGAAGCTCTAAAGGGTGGCGGTGAAGAACGTATAGAAGCCCAGCACAGTAAAGGAAAACTGACCGCAAGAGAGCGTCTAGATCTTCTTCTGGATAAAGGTTCTTTTCAGGAGACAGGGATGTTTGTAAAGCATCAGTCTTCAGACTTCGGGCTGGACAAGAAGCGGGTTCCGGGTGACGGAGTTGTTACAGGGCACGGGACCATAGACGGCCGGAGGGTATTCGTTTTTGCGCAAGATTTTACAGTCTTGGGTGGTTCTCTGTCTGGATCAAATGCGAAGAAGATCTGTAATATCATGGATCACGCCATGCGGGTAGGTGCACCGATCATAGGACTGAACGATTGCGGCGGAGCCCGGATTCAGGAGGGTGTCTCTTCGTTGGGCGGTTATGCCGAGATATTCTTGCGTAATACACTGGCATCCGGTGTTGTCCCACAAATTTCGATGATTATGGGTCCGTCGGCGGGGGGTGCTGTCTACTCGCCGGCTATTACTGACTTTACGCTGATGGTAAAGGGGACGAGCTATATGTTCGTTACCGGTCCGAATGTTGTCAAAACGGTGACCCACGAAGATGTAAGCTATGAAGATCTCGGCGGCGCCGTGACTCATGCCACCAAGAGCGGGGTTTCCCACTTTGCGGCTGAGAATGAAGTTGAAGCCATTCAGACTGTCAAATTGCTCCTCTCCTATATCCCTCAGAATAATCTGGAGGATCCACCCTTTGGTCCTCAGGAGGATCCGGTGGAGCGGGAGGTAGAAGCGCTTGATTCGGTTGTTCCGCAGAATTCCAACAAGCCGTACGATATGCACGACGTAATTCGCCCAATAGTAGACAGTGAGGAGTTTCTGGAAGTCCATTCTGCTTTTGCCAGAAATATCATTGTGGGATTTGCGCGCCTGAATGGTGGAAGCGTCGGGATTGTGGCTAATCAGCCGTCGCATTTGGCAGGTGTTCTTGATATTGATTCGGCTGTGAAGGGGGCCCGGTTTGTCCGCTTCTGTGACGCTTTCAACATTCCGCTTGTGGTCTTCGAAGATGTGCCCGGCTTCTTACCGGGGACCGAACAGGAGTGGGGTGGTATCATCCGTCATGGAGCAAAGCTACTGTATGCCTTCTGTGAAGCGACAGTGCCAAAGGTGACGGTCATTACAAGGAAAGCCTACGGCGGCGCCTACGACGTGATGAATTCCAAACACATCCGTGGGGATGTGAACTTTGCCTGGCCGACAGCTGAGATTGCCGTTATGGGTCCCAAAGGTGCTGTGGAGATCATCTTCAAGAAGGAGATTGCCGAGGCAGACGATTCTGAGGCTGTGGAAGAAAAGATGATCGAAGAGTACCGTGATAAATTTGCTAACCCGTATGTTGCGGCAGAGCAGGGCTACATCGATGACGTTATCGAACCGCGAACGACACGCTCCCGATTAATCCAAGCCTTGGTAATGCTGGATACAAAAGTAGACATGAATCCGAAGAAGAAGCATGGCAACATCCCCCTCTAATTAAATCATGAGTTGTGAAGGAGAGAAAGGAAGTTGCCAGTTAGAGCGTATTAGTTTCTTGCAAAAGACCCTTTCATCGGGTATCGTTAATCAGTTTCGGAAATTGAGAACAGAAACCAGGTAGAATATGGACTTACAGAATATCGAAGAGCTGGAAATCTACTTCGCAAACCATTTTGATACTTGGCTCTTTCCCGTTCTCGCTGAGCACTATCTGACTGAGGGAGATCACGAGCGCGCACATAAGGTTTCTGAAATCGGTCTGAGTCGTCACCCCGACCATGTCCCAGGGCTCTTTGTTGAAGCGAGGATTCAGATGGCGGAGGGAAAGCTAAAGAATGCTGAGAAGCTGCTGAAGAAGACCGTTTCTCTGGATCCGGGCCACTTCAACGCTTACATACTATTGGCTCAAGTTCAGGCCGACTTGGGAAGATCAGCAAAGACCGTTCGAAAGTTGTATGAAACAATTCTTGAAATGGATAGCACCAACGAGAAAGCGAAAGCGTGGTTGGCAAAACCGTCTGATGCCGGAAAACGGAGCAGGAAGAAAGTGACAGCTCCGGCAAAACGTGCTCCTAAGGGCAGGGTGAAAAAGCCTCGGGAACGTCCTCCCAGGGAGTCGCTGGCCGATTTCCCCATCACGCCGCAAGTGGCCACTTTTACTCTAATGGCAGTCCTGAAGAGTCAGAAACTCTACCGGCAGGCGCTGGAAGTGCTGACAGTGATGTCAGGCAAGAAAGATGCTGACATAGAGCGAATCGCAAAAGAGAAGAGTGATCTGATGAGACTGTTGAAATCCCAATCGGGGATACGGTAGATGTCTCTTATTGATAAAAGAGTGGAAAAGTTGAGAGAGAAGCTGGCGGATGAATCGTTAGAAGGCATGCTGGTGACAAACCTAACGAATGTCCGGTACCTTTCAGGCTTCAGTGGATCGGCCGGGACGTGCCTGATCTTTCCTGAAAAGGCTTACTTTATTTCCGATGGGCGCTATGAAACGCAGTCAAAACAGCAGGTAACGGGAATGGAGATTCTTATCGGTGTGGAACCTTACCCCGAAATAATCAAGAAAGAGAAACTTATATCCGATGGCATGCACCTTGCGTTCGAGGCGGAACACGTTTCGGTGAGTTCTGCAAAAAAGCTGGAAGATCTTTTCCCCAGCTGTTCCTGGGAGCCGATGACCAATGTAATAGAGCAGATCGCCATGGTGAAGGACAAGAGTGAGATACGGGCGACGCGGAAAGCCGTGGAGATCACTGACCAGACCTTTGAGCAGATTATTCCTGAGATTCGGCCGGGAGTGACAGAACGTGAGATCGCCGGTAAGATATCATTTACCTACAAAATGTTCGGAGCTGACGGCGACGCTTTTGACTGCATCGTGGCAGGAGGGCCGAATTCTGCTCTGCCTCATGCCCGGTCTGGGGACCGGCCTCTACAGGAGGGGGATTTTGTGATTCTCGACTTTGGCGCCTTTTATCAGGGGTACCACGCTGATATGACACGGACCGTAGTGGTGGGAGAAGCCACGGAGCGCCACAGGGAGATCTATAATACCGTCCGCGAGGCCCAGCGCCGCGGGTGCGAAGCGGCTAAAGATGGTGCTCCGTGCAAAGAAGTTGATTCCGCCTGCCGTAACTATATCTCTGAAAGCGGATACGGCGACTACTTCAACCACGGTACCGGACACGGCCTTGGTCTCGAGATTCACACCAATCCCCGCTTTTCGCAGCTCAGCAAGGATCATATTTACGAGAATTATCTTATGACAATTGAGCCGGGCATCTATATTCCTGATTGGGGCGGCGTGCGGATTGAAGACGATATTCTCATCACTTCGAACGGCTGTGAGATTCTTAACCAATCGACAAAGGACATGCTTTCCCTGAGTTGATACTTTATTTCCCCGCTTAATTGAGTAACGACTTTCTGCAATGATTAAGACAATCTTTATGGATATCGGCGGTGTTCTGCTGGATATCTCACCTGAGCGTACACTGGCTGAACTGATCACCGCTACAGATCATCCGGAGAGTGTTATCAGAGAGGCTTTCCACGAGGATGCTCTAGACAGGTATGAAAAAGGGCAGATTGGAGATGATCAGTTTTATGCTCATTTTCGGGACGCACTGCCTGAGCCTGACGGTCTGACGAAAGATAAATTCTTTTCCGCCTGGCTTGCGCTTCTTGGCACTTGTACCGATTCGCTTTCTGTGGCCAGAGATCTCGTTCGGGAGTATCCTGTGTGGCTTGCCTCTAATACAAATCCTTTCCACATCCGGCACGGGACTGAGAAAGGATGGCTCGACGGCTTCAGCGGTTACATTTACTCATTTGAAATTTCAGCCAGAAAGCCACACGCTGATTTCTTCACAAAGGCACTCACGCTTGCCGGGGCCGAGGCCCGCACCTCGCTGTTCATAGACGATCATCGGGAGAATGTGGAGACTGCTGACAAGCTCGGATTCACCACAATTCATTATCGGTCGCATGAACAGTTCTGCCGTGACTTGAGTCATCACCTAGACCGCATCTAGCGGATTTTCCGCTCACACCTCTTAACTGTGTCAACTAAATTAGACTCCCTCATGGAGCCGCACACGGACGTTTCACGCATACTCGATTTCCTGAAGTCGCACCCTGAGATCGGGCCGCACATCGAGCACGTCCATCACATCCCCGCCAGTGAGGGCCAGTATGTTGACTTTCCTGATGATCTCGATGGCCGAATTGTGCAGGCAGTGCAATCCCGGGGAATCGAGCAGCTCTATTCCCACCAACGAGCCTGTTGGGATCACATCAGTGACGGCGACAACATTGTGGTGGTTACACCGACGGCTTCGGGCAAGACGCTCTGTTACAATTTGCCGGTACTCCAGTCCGCGCTTAATGATCCGGGGGCGAAGGTGCTCTATCTCTTTCCTACGAAGGCGCTGTCTCAGGATCAGGTGGCGGAGCTGAACGAAGTGGTAGATGAGACGGGCGAGCCTGTCAAGGTTTATACTTTTGACGGTGACACGCCCCAGAGCGCGCGGCAGGCCATCCGGAAGCAGGGAAATGTAGTGGTTACCAATCCCGACATGCTTCATCAGGGGATATTGCCTCACCACACAAAATGGATTTCCCTCTTCCAGAATCTGAAGTATGTGGTCATTGACGAACTTCACATCTACCGCGGTGTTTTCGGCAGTCACATGGCGAACCTCATTCGGCGACTGAAACGGGTGTGTGAGTTTCACGGTTCGTCGCCTCAGTTCATCGGTTGCTCCGCCACCATTGCCAATCCTAGAGAGCACGCCGAAGCGCTTACAGAGTCAGAGATGACGCTTGTGGATCAATCGGGCTCGCCGCGGAGTGAAAAATATTTTATCTTCTACAATCCGCCTGTGGTGAATCACCAGCTCGGCATCAGAGCCAGCTACATTAAGCAAGCCCGCCAGGTGGGGGCCACGCTACTCAAGAATGATATTTCAACTATTGTATTTGCTCTCAGCCGTCTCAATGTGGAGATTCTCACCAAGTATCTGAAAGATGAATTCGAGTCCTCGCGGGAGAGGCTCGCTTCCGGTGAAGTGGTGGCTGGTTATCGCGGCGGCTATCTGCCAAACCGGCGGCGGGAGATCGAAAAGGGGCTACGCACTGGAGAGATCAAGGGCGTTGTGGCGACGAACGCTCTGGAGCTCGGGATAGACATCGGCAGTCTCGATGCGGCGGTCTTAGCGGGCTACCCCGGGACTATAGCCTCCACGTGGCAGCAGGCGGGCCGTGCCGGAAGGCGTGGGCGGACGGCTGTTGCGGTCCTCATTGCCCGCTCCAATCCCCTCGACCAGTTTCTCATGTCGAGTCCCGACTACTTCTTCGGTTCATCTGTGGAACACGCCCGCATCAATCCCGATAACCTCACCATCCTCGTGGATCACATGAAGTGTGCCGCTTTCGAACTTCCCTTCCGGAAGAGAGAAGCCTTTGGCGAGGTGACCGCCGGAGCTGTAAACGATATTCTGGAGTTTCTGGCGGAGGGGAGCGTGGTCCATCTGGAAGGCGATCAGTGGCACTGGATGGAAGATGTCTATCCGGCGGTGAATGTATCCTTGAGGCGGATTGAGAAAGGAAACTTCGTGGTGGTGAAACGGGGTGACGAATCGAAGATCATTGCGGAAGTGGACTACACCAGTTCTATCACCACCATTTATCCCGACGCTATCTATATGACCGACGGCAGAGAGTATATCGTGGACGATCTGGACTGGGACGGACGAAAGGCTATCGTGCGCAACACCGATTCTGACTACTACACCGACGCCATCGATTACACCAACGTGAAGGTGCTGGATGAGTTTGAGAGTCGCCGGGCGGCGAAAGTGGATGTCTCGCTGGGCGAGGTTCAGGTGATGACCCGAGCGGTGGGGTTCAAGAAGATCAAATTCTACACCATGGAGAATGTGGGCTACGGCGACATCAACCTCCCCGACATGGAGATGCACACAACCGCCTACTGGTTCACGCTGCCGGAAGAGCTTCTCTCTCACTTGTCATACTCGCGCACGGACATTGTGGACGGCGTTCTGGGGCTTGTCAATGCCCTCCACTACATCTGCGCTCTGAACCTCATGTGCACGGTCCACGATATCTACCGCTCCGTGGGGGACAAGTCGGCGGAGTGGTACGTTCGCAACGTCTTCGGAGACCGGGGACTCTATTCTGCGGAAGGCGCCGATCTTGCAGGAAAACAGGTGTCGCCCGGTACTCTTACACGCTTCCAGCCTACCATCTTTATTTATGACAACTACCAGGGCGGTGTTGGATTCAGTCAGCAGCTTTACGACAGTCATGAAGAGCTGTTAACGCAGACACATTCTCTCATCTCGAAGTGTATGTGCAAAAGCGGCTGTCCATCATGTGTGGGGCCAGCGGCGGAAGTGGGGGAGAAGAGCAGGGATGTAAGCCTGGCTATCCTTGAAGCGGCTGGGTACAGATGAAACAGCTCTTGTGATGATTTACTGTCCGGGTGAGTTGTGAAATCGAAACGGAACGCCGCCGGTCTTCTGATACTTTGCTTCTTAGTGTGTCAGCCGCTTTTCACACGGGGACAGTCTCTCAGAAGTCATGCGAAGAGCTATCCGCGCTACCTCATCAATGGTGCCGTTGAGGTTGTTAGCGACATAACGAGCCAGGTGATTCTTGGGGCCGCCGCCGTGTCAGTCATTGCACTGCATCGCTACGACTGGGCAGTCAGAGATTACAGTCAAGACAACGGTCTGATGGCAAATGAACTGTCGCACAGGCTTGACAAGTACGGCGGCGGCTGGGCCTATCCTGCCCTGCTGCTGGGGGTTGGACTGGAATCGATGGGGAGAGATGATGCAGCAGCGAGGGTGAAATACGCCTTCACTTCTCTGGCTGTGACGGGATTGTCCACTGACTTGATCAAGAGAGCCAGCGCACGGCACAGACCTGACGGCAGCGATGCTCGTTCTTTTCCTTCTGGTCACACATCGGGAAGTTTCGCGGTGGCAGCGGTGGTGGATGAGTTGTACGGGCATTGGCTGGGATATCCGGCCTATGTGGTGGCTGCATTGGTAGGCGCTCACCGAATCCATGCAGATAAGCACTGGCTCACGGACGTCATCGCCGGGGCGGCTCTTGGCACTGTCATTGGCCGAGGGTTCAGCATCGTCTACAGGGAAGAGGCGGTGAATGATCAGATCGGCGTTGTGCCGTGGGCGACAAACAGAACAGTAAGTTTCAGGATAATAATTCCTATCAATTAAAAGAACGGGTGATGGATAAACAGAAGATTCAGATTTCAGACATCTACAGGTTTAAGTTTGTGAGCGATCCGCAGATCTCGCCGGACGGAAGCCGAGTTGTTTTTGTTGTGGAGACCATGCACAAGGCGGATAAAAAGTACTATATGAACCTCTGGCTGGTACCATCAGCTGGGGGAAGAGCGCGGAAGCTGTCTCACGGGAAGAAGAATGACACCTCTCCGCGCTGGTCTCCTGATGGTGAGACCGTCGCCTTCATCTCGAAACGTAACGAGGCGAGCCAGATCTGGTTCTTGCCCATGGCGGGTGGAGAGGCGCGGCAGTTGACGAAGCTCCCCAAGGGGAAGGTGAGTGCTATCAGATGGTCCCCCCATGGGAAAGAGATCGGTTTCCTGTTTCACCCCTTTGGCAAGGAGGTCACTTTCGATAAGAAGGGCAAGCCCGAGATGCCGGTCTACCGCCATATCAGAGACATGTGGTATCGCTTTGACGGAGAAGGTTTCTTTGACAGCGAATTCACTCATGTATGGGTTGCCAATGCGACTACAGGTGCGGCACGGCAGGTGGTGAAGGGGGAATGGCACGACACTTACTTTGACTGGTCCCCGGACGGCAGGAAGGTCGCCTTCATTTCCAACCGGCGGAAAGAGTGGCAGCACCGGCTCGAAGAAGATGAACTTTATCTGGTGTCAGCTAAGGGTAGTCCCGTGAGGAGAATCCCGACCCCGGCCGGGCCGAAGGAAGGTCTCTCCTTTTCTCCCGATGGTAAGAGGCTCGCATTCTTCGGTCACACGGAACCGTACTCAGGCTGGGGAGCTGTCAACTACACTGTCAGGACCATCGGCTTGAATGGGAAGAATTATAGGAGCCACACAGGCAAGATGGATCGGATGGCGTTCCCAGTGACTCTCGGCGATCTGACACCGAGCTTTGTGGTGGTGCCGCCGGCGTGGAACGCAGAGGGAAGGGATATCTACTTCACTGTCAGTTCGGAGGGGGGGTCGCCGTTATGCAGGGTTGACACTGGAGACGGCAGTATTGAGACGGTGACGGATGAAAAGGTGGTAGTTTCCTTCTCGCTTGACAGTGCCGGTCAGAAATTGGTGTTGCACGGCGGACAGATGGAAACTCCTGATGAGATTTACACGATTGATTTGAGGGAGAGGGCTGTACGTCAGGTGAGCCGCCTCAACCAGCCCTACGTCCGCAGTCGTCAATTTAATCTGCCTGAAGAGGTCTGGTTCAAATCGGGCCGAACGGACATCCACGGCTGGATCCTGAAGCCGCCGGGGTTCAGTACTCGCCGGAAATACCCCTTCATCCTTCAGATTCACGGCGGGCCGCGATGTCAGTACGGGCGGCTCTTTTTTCACGAGATGCATGTGCTGGCGGCGGCCGGCTACGTGGTGATGTACACCAATCCGCGGGGAAGTCAGGGGTACGGTTATAAGTTTGCCGATGCCATTACCGGCAAGTGGGCTGAGCCGGCCTTCAAAGACCTCATGGCGGCAGTGGACTATGCCTTCTCTCTGGGATACATTGACGAGAAGCGGATGGGCGTCACCGGCGGCAGTTACGGCGGCTACATGACCAACTGGATTGTAACCCACACGAACCGCTTTTCCGCCGCGGTTACCCAACGGAGTGTTTCCGATCTTTCCAGCATGTTTGGCACCTCCGATTTAGGTTTTGACATGGCGTGGGAATTCAAGACGACACCGTGGGACTGCCACGACCTCTACCGGAAGTGGTCCCCCATCTCCTACATAAAGCAGTGCCGAACGCCGCTACTCATCATCCACAGCGAGCATGACTGGCGCTGCAATGTGGAACAGGACGATCAGATGTACATGGCGCTGAAGTTCCTGAAACGGGAGGTGGAGTACGTCCGCTTTCCGGAGGAGCCTCACGGCCTATCCCGTCACGGCCGGCCGGACCGCAGGGAGGCGCGGCTGAAGTTCATGGTGGGGTGGTTTGACCGCTACCTGAAGTGACAATCTTGGATAGACATCTTGTCTGTCCCACGCATCCTAAGTTATGGTGATGCTTCCACTCCCCGCCGGCGGCATTAAGTTACCGCTGGGATAAAGAGAGGCGGCAAAGACAATGATAGAAATATCTGATTTCACAAAAGTTGATATCCGGGTTGGGACTATTGTTGATGTTAGCGAGTTTCCTGAGGCGAGGCGCCCCGCCTATAAGTTCACCATCGATTTTGGTCCCCTCGGAACGAAACGGTCCAGCGCCCAGATCACCGATCTCTACGGCAAGTGCGACCTTCTGGGGCGGCAGGTTGTGGCAGTGGTGAACTTTGCTCCAAAGCGGATTGCCGGCTTCAAGTCCGAAGTTCTGGTTCTCGGCGCATGTCCCGAAGAAGCGGGTGTAGTCCTGTTGCAGATGGAATCAAGGGTGCCCGATGGAACGCGTGTCTCATAACGTCGCAAGAATGCTTTTCATCAACTGCCGTGACTGAGCCGTCGCTACCCGCCGTAAGGCTGAAGTTCATTGATGAGGACGATCTTGAGTTCTGGGAGGCGCTTGTGTCACAGCCCGAAGCTCGTCAGCATCAGCCGCTGAATGAGCGTCATCTGCAGCAGTTGCGGCAGGAGTTGGGGTGCTACAGCGAAACGGATCTCAGCAGTCCCGTGCACCGCGAATACAAGTGGGTTGTGATGGATGAAAGTACGGACAGTCCGGTGGGTGTTGTCTCATTCGTAAAGCTCGATCTTGAGCAGTGGATCGGCCGTATCGGTTATACCATCTCGAAACAGTTCTGGGGTCGCGGCTACGGCACTTCGGCAGTGGCGGAACTGACGCGGCTGATCTTTACCCTATCGGATACCGAACGGATCGAAGCGGAGTGTTCAGTTCACAATCCGGCGTCGTGGCGCGTACTGGAAAAGAACGGCTATCATCTGGAAGGGACGAAGCGGGGCTATCTGGAGATCGGAGGCGAGAGAGTCGATCATCACAGTTTTGGCATCCTCAAGGATGATTGGGAAACTCTGATTGATAATTAAGTGTTGTTGATTGAATATTGAAAGATGGATGCTGACAATTAAGGAGGCTGAGTAAAATGTCATATCAATTTGACGGCAAGGGCGCCATTGTAACGGGGGCATCCAGCGGCATCGGCAGGGGAATCGCACTGCGGTTCGCCGAGCTGGGAGTGAAGGTTGTTCTGTCGGCACGACGGGAAGAAGAACTGGAAAAAGTTGCACAGGAGATTCGTGCCAAGGGAGGACAGGCGGTGGTAGCGGCCGCTGACGTGACCAGTCCGGAGAGTGTGACTGCTGTTGTGCAGACGGCGGTGGATGAACGGGGCGGCGTCGATATCATGGTCAATTGTGCCGGTGTAGCCGGTCCCATGACGTTTGCAGAGACGCCTCCCGAGAGGATCCGCCAACATATTGAAGTCAACTACCTCGGTGCCGTGGAGTTTGTCAGGAATGTTCTGCCGCACATGAAGAGTCGGGAGAGCGGCTATATTCTGAACATCTCTTCCATGTCCGGACTCAAAGGATTGCCGACCTACGTTTCCTATGGCGCCAGCAAGTTTGCCCTCACCGGT
>JASLRT010000072.1 GCA_030743815.1 Candidatus Neomarinimicrobiota bacterium
GACAGAAACCTGTCCCATATCCAGTAGGCGTGCTTTCAAATGTTCTCCCCTGTTTTAGATAAAGAGCTGGATATCAGCGTCGGCAGCAAAATCTAAGAACGTAGCCGCCCCGCCAACATCGATACCTTCAATAAAGTCATCCCTGGTGAAACCGAACACGTCCATGGTCATCTGGCAGCCAATCATCTTCACATCCGCCTCAAGACAGGTGTCACGCAACTCCTCGATAGTCGCCACACCTTTGTTCTTAAAGGTCTTCTTCATCAATGACGTGGCTACAGTCTCAAATCCCGGCATATTGCCCATCAGCAGGTTCGGCATGGGCCATTCGAAATCCTGAAACCCTTTCGGCCCAAACGGCATCTTCATGGGCATGGCCGGATTTGTGTGTGGCGCTACTTTTGCCTCGATATTCTTCTTCAGAAGCGTCAGGCCGTAAAAGGTAAAGAATATCCCTACCTCCATCTCCATAGCCGCCGCAGTGGAAGCGAGGATAAAAGGCGGATATGCCCAGTCCAGCGTCCCCTTGGATGCAATCAGTGCCATCCTTTTTGGTTGTCCATTCGTCTCACTCATGGTTACCTCCTAATTGGTAATCAGATTTCAGGAATCTTATGATTTTCGAATAAAGAAAGTGTAATCGCCATCTTCAGCAATGGACTCAATGAGTTCGTGCCCCGTGCGCTTGGTAAATGCGTTCACGTCATTGATCGATCCCGGGTCAGTAGCTACCATCTTCAGGATTTCGCCGCTATTCATGCCATCCATAGTCTTTTTTGTCTTGAGGATCGGCAGGGGGCAGTTCATCCCCTTGCAGTCGAGTTCCTGATCCTCATGAAATTCAGTCATGATTTAGCCCTCCATTGTTGCAGAATCAAAGAGATCGAGTTCCCATTCACCGGTCTCGATTTTCACTTGACACTCTGATATGCAATTAAGAATCTTATGGATAAATTCATTGGCGATGGAATAGTAGTAAGTGGTGCCGTCACGCCGAAACTTGAGGATACCTCTGGAATACATATGCCGCAGATGCTGAGACGTCACCGGCTGAGACAGATCCAGATGGCGCTGGATTTCTCCTACAGATTTCTCGCCCGTTTCGAGAAACTCTATCAGCTTGAGCCGGGCGGGATGACCGAGAACCTTTAGCACGGTGGATGCAGACTTAAGGAATTGAATCGAAAGATTATCACTCATTGTTCACCTCTACGCTTGATTAGAAGTATTATATATAAGGATTTCTATATATAAAGTCAACGTATTTCTACCTTTCAGGTCATGAATAGTGAAAACGCCATCCCCGCTTCAGTATTTATCCTCATTGGCGGCAAGAGCGAGCGGTTCGGTTCGCCCAAGTGGCGGGCTGAAATCAGTGGAGAAATGGTTCTGAATCGCCTGTGGCAAGCCTGTGCCGCGTTCGAATCGCGCTATGTGACTGGCAAGGAACAGCCGGCGGATCTGGACAAACCGTTCATCCAAGATGAACTGGAAATCCAGGCGCCCATCATCGGCCTCTACACCGCCTTGAAGCAGACGCAGCACGACTGGAACCTCCTCCTCTCCTGCGATCTGCCGCTGATGACCGCTGACGTTTTTCAGACGTTGTGGAACAGAAGAAGCGAAGATGCAGACATAGTTGTGCCTCAAGCTAACAATCGCGTGCAGGTGACCTGTGCCCTGTATCACCGCCGGCTTCGGCAGACTGTCGCTGAAGCAGTTGCTGACGGGATCCTCGGTTTATTTCGACTGACAGAAACGGTAAATTCAGTGAAGGTCAGTTTGGGAAAGAAAGACTACAGATTCTTCAATATGAATACGGTGGAAGATCTCGATACCGCTCAAGCGCTGGCTGAGAAGATGCAACCCGGCGGTTAACGATCAATGCGAGCTCGTATCAGACAGGCTGTTCTAGAGTGACCACATCAACAAGAGGAAGACAACCATAATGGCTAAGAAGAAACTGTCCATCTTTGAGAGATACCTGACAGTCTGGGTTTTGCTCTGTATTGGCGGCGGTATTGTGCTGGGAAAGGCAGCGCCTGGAGTTGCGATCAAACTGGATTCGCTTTCGATCTATGAAGTGTCCATTCCCATCGCTATCTGTCTGTTCTTCATGATGTATCCAATCATGGTGAAGATCGATTTTGGGGAAATAGTGAGAGCGGCAAAAACGCCCAAACCGGTCGTACTGACGCTGTTCATTAACTGGGCGATCAAACCGTTCACTATGTTCCTGATTGCCTCCTTCTTTTTGGGACACCTGTTCAAAGGATTCCTGCCCGGCACAGAGATACTCAAGACCGGCCAGGAAGTTGAGTTATGGCGAAGTTATATCTCGGGAGCGATTCTACTGGGAATTGCACCCTGCACCGCGATGGTGTTAATGTGGAGTTATCTGGCAAAAGGAAACGACGGACTCACCTTAGTAATGGTTGCCTTAAACTCTCTCACGATGCTCGTTCTCTATGCACCTCTGGGAGGCTTCCTGCTGGGTGTAAATGCCATGCCTATACCGTGGCAAACGATACTGCTTTCAGTCGTGATTTATGTGGCTTTGCCACTGATTGCTGGATATTTATCTCGCAAGTGGATTGTCAAATTCAGAGGAGATGAATGGTTTCAAAAGAGATTCCTGCATTGGCTTACCCCCGTCAGCATCACTGCACTTCTTGCTACTTTGGTGCTCCTGTTTTCCTTTAAAGGAGAAATAATTTTAGAGCATCCTTTGACGATAATATGGATTGCCATACCCCTTCTTATTCAGACAGTACTCATTTTTGCACTAGGGTATTTTGTCCTGGCAAAACTTTTAAAGCTTTCTTACCACGATGCCGCTCCCTCCGCAATGATAGGCGCCTCGAATCATTTTGAGGTTGCAATTGCAACAGCAACAATGCTTTTTGGATTATCTTCAGGCGCAGCTTTAGCAACAGTAGTCGGTGTTCTGATAGAAGTGCCGATGATGCTCATGCTAGTTTCAATCTGCAAGAACACTTGTTTCTATCATCAAGAGTGCCATCTCGATTTACCTCAATGTAAAGATAGGTAAACTGCTGATAGATCTAAGTTGAACCAGTAATTGTCGGTAGATTCTCTCGAATGAACAGAAAGTACGACTACGTAATAATCGGCTCCGGATTCGGTGGTTCCGTATCAGCCTTAAGATTGGCTGAAAAGGGTTATCAGGTGGCAGTTATTGAACAGGGTAAGCGCTATCGACCCAAGGATTTCCCTAAACGTAACTGGAATCTTCGAAAATATCTCTGGTTTCCGAAAATGGGGCTCTACGG
>JASLRT010000073.1 GCA_030743815.1 Candidatus Neomarinimicrobiota bacterium
GAACGCTGCATCAGATTGTATCCTGCCGCTCCTAGTTCTGAGATGACCTGACCAAAGGTAAGTTTCATCTGGTCCGGCGGACCCACAGGAAGCTCTCCTTTACGGAAGTCCACAATCACCAGCCGACCGCCGGGTCTGAAGTCCTTCCTCAGGCGCCTGAAGTAGTCTGTCCTGTTTTCGATGTGATGGTAGGTGTTACAAATGAAGACTATGTCGACGGGCTCAGGGATGTTGGGATTATCAGGTTTGCCGAGTAGGCTTTTCAGGTTGGATAGCCCTTCCTTATTGGCGCGCTCGTTAAGATAGTCAACCATCCCTTCCTCAATGTCGATCCCGTATACTTTTCCTTGCGGGACCGCCTTGGCAAAACGGACAGGGAAGTAGCCGGTGGCGGAGCCGATATCGGCTATGCGGGAATCCTTTTGCAGACCCATCGATCTGATAACTTCCGCGGGCCTCTGCCATTCCTCTCTTTCGGGCTTTTCAAATCGTTCCACCCACTTTTCAATTTCATCAAACTTGTGCTGACCGCCTTCGTGCTGATATGCATGCTGCTTATGTTTTTCCGGCGTATGCTGCTGTTCTGTGCTCATATCTGTCTTCCCCGGCAATAGTGCGACTGATAACAGTAATAATAGCGGAATGAATTTCTTTGTCATATTGGTATCTCTTTACTTATCAGAAAGTCTCCGGTTGGTAGTAGTACTGCTTGCCCGTATCACCCGGTCTTCCAATCATCTGGAGATAGGGAATGGGTTCCGCCTCTGCCATGTCGATATCGTGAAAGAAAGAGTGCGTCTGGAGTATTCCGACGTCTCCCGCAAGCTGATGTTCATACTGTGACGCCCTGATGTAGATGTCGGCGATGTAGATTTCTCCGCCCTCTGAAGTATAAGCTTGAAAGTAGCGCTCTTCAGACTTGTAATCGAGGGTAGCGTCACAATTGTTCATAGTCAGGATGTTGCCCTCGTCACTGCCGTAACTGATAGAGAGGGCGTCTCTGTCTATAGTTGATTCGGTTAATTTCGCGCTGATGGGCAGTTTGTAGTAGTTGGCGCTGTGATCGAGGTGTTCCTGTGATGTACTGGCCAAAGATAAAACGTACATGGCAAATCTTGGCACTCCGCGGGAGAGGTCCGGGGAAACGATGGCACTGAGGATCAGTTCCTGAAACTCAGGCAAATGCCCCAGCGCCCCCTCGGGGAAATTGAAGGCGGTTACATTGATCAGTCCTACCCCGGGCGCTACTTCCATCAGGCTCAGGCGCGGCGGAATCAGAGGCTGGATATAATCGGTTTCGATCTCGTAAAAAGTAGTCAGCGCGAAATCAAACTCCCAGACGATCAGTTCTTCTTTCTTCTCAACTTTGGTCATCATCGATCACTCCAGAAGAAAGTTGAACTTCTCTGCCGCCTTGAGCAATACTTCGGCGCCTTTATCCAACTGTTTCAGTGTATGCTCTGAAGTGACGAAAGCCCGGATTCTCGACCGGTTCTTGGGTACCGCCGGGAACATCATGAGTGAGATATCAATACCTTCCCGCTGCAGATAATCGCTCAGCGGCAGTGTCAGTCTCTCATCGCCATAGATGACGGGAACGATCCAGCTCGTGGACGAGCCGATGTCCACCTTGCCTTCCAGTTTGGACCGTAGGTAGTTCGCATTGTCGATGATACGCTTCCGTTTCATCCGGCCGTCATCTCCCGCCGCCAGTTCAAGAGCTTTCACCAGTCCACCGGTAACGGCCGGGTCAAGCGCACATGAGAACATCCGCGAGCGTGCGTAGTAGTTGACGTAATTGGTGATATCTTTCCTGGCATAGAGACATCCGCCCACGCCGCCAAAGGATTTGCTGAATGTACCGATGATCATGTCAACCTGATCGAGAACCTCTTGTTCTTCACATACACCTCGACCGTTCTCGCCCGCTACCAGCATGGAGTGTGCTTCGTCCACCAGAACCGTCGCTCCGTATTTCTTTGATATCTCCACAATACCCTTAAGATCGCCGTAGTCGCCGTCGGTGCTGTAAACGCCTTCGCAGCAGACCAGAATGCGTGAATTTTTATAGTCGAGGCGCTTAAGAACCTTTTCGAGAAATTCAACATCGTTATGACGAAAGAGAGAGATTTTTCCCTGGGAAAGGATGGCGCCGTCAATCAGTGAGGCGTGAGAAGAACGGTCAAGCACCACGTAGTCGCCTTTATGGATAAAGGCTGAGATCACCCCCACATTGGCACCGTAACCAGACGAAAAGAGTGACACGCCGTAATCGTCCTGTCCGAAGAAGTCGACAATTTTATCTTCCAGCAGCTTGTGGATCTGAAAAGTTCCGTTGAGGAGGGGAGAACCGGTTGCGCCGAGGCCGTAGAGTTCCAGTGCCTCTTTGGCCGCTGCCAGCACATCTGGATGGTACGAGTAGCCGAGATAATTATAGCTGGCGAAACTGATGAGGTCGAACTCCTGGCCTGTCTCGCGCCGAACCGCCACTTCAGGGCGCTGGGCGGCGAGGTGAGGCACCTCGAACGTGTAGCTGTCGGCAGCCTCAACAAGTTTGCGCCACTTGGCGAACTGACGGATTTCAGCGTGATCTCTACCAACGCTGCGCGAAAACATGTCCAGAGTATAGTCGGTGAATTTTCCCGTTATTTCAGGTTTATCTGTCCGTTCTGTCATCTCAGATCAATCTGTTCGCTGTTGCGATCCAAAAAATGAGCCTTTTCTTTGAATTCTGAATCAAGTTGCTTGTGCACAGTCGAGGTATTTAGCTTACAAATTTATCCATTCTGAGAGGCGTTTCAAACCGATTTCGTGCATCTTAGTATTTGTATTTGAGTCATCCGGTGACCCAGACCACGTTAGTTGCGGAAGAGTGAAAGTTGAGTTGATTTATCGGCAGTTTTGGAATATCTTTAACGACAAGGTAAACGAGGAGATAATGACCAATCATACAGAAGTTCTCGAAAAAATTGCTGTCCGCGTATCGGCGTTCGACGAAACCGGCGGCGATTTGGAGGAAGATCTCTGGCCTTCTGGACGGGAAGTACTCGAGGAAATTGAGGACATGCTTAAAGAAGCGGATCCCGCTGTTCTTCCCGAGAGAAGAGAAGCCTGATACTTTCTTCAGGAGTGAAGTGAAAATGAATTCTAGGCAGATGATTGCGGCTGGACTGTTCCTGGTTTTGTTCTCTAACTTAAGTTACGCCGAGGAGGCCATTGCCCGCGTGACCAAGATGCGCGGCGATGTGAAGCTCAAAAGGCTCACGGAAGCGACTTTTTCTGCAGCAAAGCCCGGCGAACCTGTGTTTTCTGGTGATGCTGTCAGAGTAGGGCCGAAAAGCTTCTGTATGGTGATTTTTCTGGATGATAAAAGTATTCTCAAAATCCGGGAGGATACAGAGTTCCAATTCGTCGATACAGAAAATACACGCAGCATCGATATCCAGTTTGGCAAGATCCTGTCTGACGTGAAGAAGGAGAAGAAGAAAGATTTCAGAGTGGAAACTCCCGTGTCGGTGGCGTCTGTAAAAGGGACTCAGTTCTGGGCTGTCATCAACAGGATGGGTTTCGATAAGTTTTACGGTCTCGAGGGACAGGTGGAAGTGTTCAACGCAGTGAGCGGTCAGTCTGTCGCTCTAGGTCCCGGTGAAATGACACTCTCCACCGCCACCGGCCAGATTGTCTCCTCACCGGCTGATCCGGAAGAGGTGCCGGAAGATCCAGAGGAAGCGATGGAACCTGAGGAAGAGCCTGAACCGGAAGAGGAACCTGAGGCGGAGGAACCCGAGCCCGAAGAGGAGCCTCAAATCGAGGAAGAAGATTTCTTCGAAGAAGAGGAGGTTCCCGAAGAAGCTCCCGAAGAGGCACTTGAGGAAGCTCCCGAAGAGGCGCCCGGGGAAGCTCCGGAGGAACCGGGAGCTGAACCGCCCAAGCCATTTAATATGGGATTAGGCGTAGGATCCGCCACCCTCGACGGCGTGCTCTACAATCAGCTTGCCCTGAGACCGGAATTCAAGATCGGCAAGCTAGGGATCGGTCTCGACCTTGTTCTCTACATAGATAATGCCGGAAACATCCGTAAAGATGAGTGGGATGAGGGCTCTGATTTTATCGATAAGTTCCTTTATGTAAGGTGGGCGGAAAAGTCTGATCCTTTCTGGATAAAGGTTGGATCGCTCGAAGGTGTTACCCTCGGCTATGGCGGTCTCCTCAACGGCTATTCTAATATGATGGAGTTTCCTTCCATTCGCCGTGTAGGACTGAATACAGGAGTCAATGTCGGTCCTATTGGTGGTGAGATTTTTATGGCCAATGTGAAAGACTTCTCCCGCGGCGGCACCTTGCTTGGTCTGCGGGGTACTTATACTGTATCAGAGAGTTTTCCGCTCACTGTTGGGGTCAACATGGTGACCGATATCAACCAGTTCTCCGGGCTGAAGGACGGTGATAAGGACAGCTACCCGGATATATTCGATGACTTCCCCGACAGTTTATCTATCTGGAACGATACCGACGGTGATGGCATTCCCGATCCCCATACCGGAATTGACTCCTCCCGCTGGGATATCGATGCGGATGGTGACAATGTTTACGATCCCCTGGACACTTCACTTGTCCTGAAACCGACCCCGTTCAGTCTCGAAGAGAACAAGAGTACGGCCTCAGGGTTTGCTTTCGATATCGGCTACCCGATTTTGAGAGGAGATGCTGTCAGCCTGATACTATACAGCGAGTTCAACACGCTATCCTTTCCGGAAGTCAATACCGAGCAGTTCAGCCGGCCGGCGAAGAGCGGTACCGGAATTACCGTCCCCGGCCTGAGAGCCACTCTGTTCGGATTTATCACTATGAGTCTGGAATACAGGCTCAAGAACGAATACTATCTGCCGCGATTCTTTGATCAGGCTTACGACCTCAACCGTGTGGTGCCAGTCTATTCGGACACGGGAACCGTAATTCAGACGAAGGATATGATTGTATTTTCAGATTCTACCTCAGTTTTGAACACCAAGGGGTGGTATGGCTCTGGCGGATTCGATCTGTTCGGCATTGCCAGCATCACGGCATCATACGCCAGTATGGCAGCCGATACAACGGAATTCAACAGTTTTTACGCCATGTTGAGTCTGAATCCGGAGAACATTCCTAAATTGAGTGAAGCGAGTGCATATTATCAGCATAATAATGATAAGGATCCTTTTGAGATAGAATCAATCAATACCATCATGGGATATCGTGTCGGCTACGAAGTGAGCAAGGGGGTGAGCCTCGTTTGGGATTATCGCCAGTTCTACCGCGATACAGGAACCGGACTTGAACCGGTAAAACAGACAACTATAGAGACTCAATTCAACTTTTAGCGACAGATGAAGACAGTTCTGCGATTCGATTCAGGGAGACAGGGGTTTGAAAAGGCGACGTACCTGCTGCTTATCCTGGCGGTGGCAATAGCTGTTTTTGGTATTATCTGGGTTTACAACTTCTTGAAATAAAAACATAGGTAAAGGAGTGGAATTGTGAAGTTATCTATCGAATACTGTTGCGCTTGAAACTATCTGCCTAAGTCCGCCAGTTTGGCGAATGAACTGTTAGATCGATACGAGACCAGAATTACTGAACTCACCCTGATTCCTTCAGGTGGTGGCGTTTTTGAAGTCATTAAGAACGGAAATCTCATTTTTTCCAAGAAACAACTCGACCGTTTTCCGCACGATGGAGAAGTCGTCAATCTCATCGAGAACACATAAAATCTGGATCGCGCTGATCTCTTTTCATCTCCTGAGCGGTTTATCAGCTCAGGAGGGTGAAATAGTCCCTCTAAGCGTAAAAGTAGGCATGCTACTTGATGCTGAGGAGAACGCTATTCTCGGTATCTTTCCCGATGTTAAAGGTTTTGAGAGCGCGCAGTTTTACCAGTTGAGTGAAAACAGGTATGAGGTGAAGATCTCTTACATTGAGCAGACTGTTTCGAAATCAACGGAACGCATGATCAATTGGAAGCAATTTCAAAGATTGCGCTACAGGGCCGGCAGTCACCCCGAAATCACCGATGAGATGAGGGAGGCGAAAAGAGATTTTCTCATGTATCTGCAAGTCCACAATATTATGGACGATATTCCGCCTTCTACTTACTGCAAACTGAAGCACTCCAACGGGACTGCTTTAACCGGTACATTCATAGAGTACAAAGACAAGATGATTTCCTTTCAGTCCACAACACGACGGATCGATTTCCCCATCGAAGAATTGGAGTCTATCACTTATCGTCCGTACATCGATGACGGTAATATGACCAAGAAAGTGATAGCGTTCGCCCTGGGAGCACTAGTCGGAGTGGGGATGGAAGAGATGTGGAATGTTCAGTCGCGGCCTTCCATTGATCTTGTCTGGCACAACAGATTCACTGGATTGATCTTGGGACTGGTGGCAGGACCGGAGTTGGTTGAAGCCGTAACCGTCCTGACTTCACCGGACAGGTTTATTAAGTTTACGCCGGAAGAAGTAGCGAAAATGAAGTGAATTCTATAGATTCCCGATGATTTCACTTTTGCGAAGAAAGGAGACGTGAGTTATGGCTGATGAAGAGATTCAGGAACAGGAACAGGTAGACGCGCAGAAGCAGTATCTGATGGCAAAGATTAACGAACTCACTGACGGGATAGGTCCCGGTTACAGTGAGGCGCTCATGGAGGAACTGGTATCGCGCCTGGAGAAGGCCGTTGCCGAATTCCATGAAGAGGTGACTGAACTGATGAAGACGCTGAAAACCCGTGCTCAGGAGAGGAGTGAGAGACTCAAGACAATGATGGATCAGGATAACGGCGCCCCGGTGAGCGAATCGGCTGAACCTGTTGAAACTTCGGCGGAACAGGAGATGAGCGAATGGGAAAAGCGGCTTGAGTCAAAGGGCGGGAAGGCCAGTACGGCTGACGAAAAAGGGGAAGAGGCTGAGCCTGAGCCTGAAGAAGAAGAGCCGAAGAAAAAAGGGTTGTTTGGACGCAAGAAGAAAAAGAAGAAGAAATAGATTACAGATTACACCGCAGTTGATAGAACGGCGCCGAGAAAGATTGGGCGCCGTTTTTATTTGGAACTACCGTATTGCGATAAGTATTCAGGAACCGAGATATGCTCCCTCAGTTGGGGATCCGTCACTGGCTGAGATGCTTGCAAACTGAGTGGAATCACTCCTGCCCAGACAGGTAGCTCATAGTCATCTTCTTGATCTTCGGGTGGTCCGCTGCGCACCTTGGCCGACGCCTCCGTAATGGGGATGGAGACAACTTTCGTTACCTTTAACTCCTTGTCGTTCGGTCGCCGCGCATCTTCCCATCGCCCGGGGAGAAGATGGTCGCTGATAGCTTTCATGGCGGCCATTCTTGCCTTATGATCCTCAACTAGTTCACCTGTCCCGAAGATCACCACCGAGCGGTAATTCATGGAGTGATTGTAGAGAGCCCTTGCCAGCACGACCCCGTCAACGATTGTAATAGTCACACAGAGGGGTTTGCCGGAGCATACGTAGTCCAGCAACCGACTTGCGAAGGACCCATGCAGTATTAGATTGTCTCCAATCCGTGCGTGGATGGTGGGGATGACGACAGGCTGCCTCTCCTCAGCGATTCCCACGTGGCAGATGGGTGCCTCATCGATGATTTCATACAGTGCATCACGGTCGTATACACCCCGGTTGGGATGACGTCTGATGCGATTTAATTTCGTCTTGGGAAATTCCATTGTTTACCCTTTCCTGTTTTTCTGTAACGGTATGGCTCGTTGATCAAACAGCTAGATTTATAGCAATTACGATTGTATGATCGATCAGATTATTTTAGAATTCTTCTTCTGACCAAAAATCCTCCAGCTCCACACCCAGTCCCTGTGCCAGGCGGTTAACGAAAGCAAAGTAGCCTGCTACCTGATTAATGTTAAGAATGGCCGCGTCGGAGAAACCCATTTCCTTCAGCGTGGCAACGTCAGATTCTTCCATGCGCCGCGGTTCAAGGGTGAGCTTGCGGGCGTAATCCAGCATGGCCCGGTCAGGAGTGCTTATGGGTGCCTTTTTATAATCCTCTTTAAACTGGGAGACCAGTTCATCATCTTTTGTCAACTGACGGAGACCCTCTCCGTGATGGGTCAGTCAGTAGTGGCACTGGTTGGCAGCGGAGACGACTACGGCAATCATCTCCCGCTGGATGCGACTGAGGTCCGATTTTCCCCGCATAAGTGTTGCGTAAAGCTGAAAGTGGCTCTTAAGTGAGGGTACGTTCAGGCTGTGAATTTTTATAATATTGTCCACGCCGCCCCACGGTTCTGTCAATTTACCGTAGGCCTCTTTCAGCTCGCCTTGCGCTTCAGTTTCTTGAATCATATTAATCCAGGCCATAATGCTCCTCCGTTAATCGTTGGCTAAGCGCCCATGATCACGATATCGTTGAGTGGAGTGTAACCCGGCAGTAGCCGGGAATGATAATGGTCAAACCGGTTCTCTGTGGAGAACTCCCGTGAGGCAGCCGATGGAGCCGGCCGCTTTGCCCAGTTCATCCACCTCTACCGTAACACAATTCACTCCTAGCTCCTCCAGGAATTTCTGTGTCGTCGGATTTCCTGCCGGCATGATAATTTCCCGCGGTCCCAAAGTGACGAAATTGAGTCCGAAGCCGTGCAAGACTTCATCGGGGTCTGGAAGATACTCTACTCTGTACCCTTCGTCCTGCAATACTTCGACGCCGGCGTGAGCCATTCTGAGAGGCCAGGCGAAGGCGAGATCCCTGTCCAGAAACCGCAATACCCCCATAAGGTGCATTGTACCTACGGGCAGATCGACTCTTACCACTTCAACACCCATCTGATTCAAGACGGTGGTCACCTGATCACATCCCTCCCTGTTGGTTCGCAAACCTTGTCCCAGGATCACTTTTTGCGGGGAGATCCACATGGCATCGGCACCTTCAAATGTGCCGCGACCGCTTACGCTTCGAGGGATTGGAATTCCCAGCCGTGCCAACTTCCCGGCTGTCTGTCGCTCCTCGCCGGCGCGAACAGTAGATGCCGGCCGGGCTACGATAGTTCCTTCAGGGGTGGAAAAAAGTAAATCTGCCATGAACATCTGATTGGGGCTGGACGACTCATCTGTTTCCACATAGTGCACCGCAACGCCAGCATCGCTGTAGGCTTGGGCCAGGGCGTCATGCTGTTGCTGGGCTTTGGCGACATCGACAACTGCCAGCATCTGGACAGCGTCCGGATCTTGCGATGCCGCCAGTGATTCACCGGGGCGGTGCAGAAGTACCGCTTTCAGTCTTGACCATTCGCTGTTGATGCCGCACTGCGCCCATACACTTCCCAGTTCTTCGGTAACAGACTGTTCACGGGCTGACCATGATCCGCCACCGTAAGGCGAAAGATTAAGCGGTTTTGAGCGATCGGGCATGATTGTATCTCCGGAAAGTGGAATAAAAGTAGTCCTTACAATATCATTGTTCCAACTGTAAAATTCTGTCGGTAAATTATTTGATTGTTAAAGCTTCACCTTGAGGCCGTAGCTTCCCGATGGATCGGGACAGGCATCTTCGCTACGGTCATAGTGAAGTAGATATGGGGCCGTAGCTTCCCGATGGATCGGGACAGGCATCTTCGCTACGGTCATAGTGAAGTAGATATGGGGCCGTAGCTCAGATGGGAGAGCGCAGCGTTCGCAATGCTGAGGTCGAGGGTTCGATCCCCTTCGGCTCCACAAGAAGAAGTGGAGGAATGGAAACATGGAGAAATGGAGAAACAAATGGCAATATGCGGTCAGTTCTCCAGTACTCCAACACTCCAAATTTCCATGAGGGATTCGGTCGTGCTAGGTGGGGAGCCAGCGGTGCCCTGTAACCTGCAATCCGCTATAGCAGGACCAATGCCGTGGTGCGGGATCTGCTGTATGGCGTTTCGATGGTAAGCGGTGCTGATCTTTCAGCCCATCGCAATAGGATGTTGTTGAATTCCGTCAGGCCCGGGAGGGAGCAGCGGTAGACAAATTTTCTATGTGCCGATGGTCACCTGAGGAGGAGCTGGCTGCCTTCTGGATTGCCATTCCAGAGCTTTCAATCTGCGGTGCACGACCGATAACTTTTTTGAATGCGTTGAATGAGCGGGAATAGATATACTACAGAGATCAGTCTTGATTGTAGATTGATAACCGAAATCTAAGGGAAATTCAGTTGACCTATCAGGTTCTAGCGCGAAAATATAGACCGGAAACCTTTCAACAGGTGGTAGGTCAGGATCACGTCACCAAGACGCTACTTAACGCCTTCGCCCAAGATAAGATTGCCCATGCATACCTCTTCGCCGGTCCCAGGGGTGTCGGCAAGACTACAACCGCCCGCATTCTCGCCAAAGCCCTCAACTGCTTTAAGAATAGCGAGGGCAATCCGTGCAACGAATGTCAGAACTGTGAAGAGATTACATCTTCCCGCAGTATGGACGTTCTGGAAATCGATGGCGCCTCCAACCGCGGTATTGATGAAATCCGCAATCTGCGGGAGTTGGTGAGATATTCGCCTGTGAATGCCAAGTTCAAGGTGTTTATTATTGATGAAGTCCACATGCTGACCACTTCGGCGTTCAACGCTCTACTGAAAACGCTTGAGGAACCGCCGCCCCATGTGAAGTTCATTTTCGCCACTACTGAACCGAATAAGGTTCTGCCGACAATTCTGTCGCGCTGCCAGCGACACGACTTCCACAGAATGTCCAGCAGTGATATAAACAGCGGCCTGAAAATAGTCCTGGAAAAGGAGAAAATTACCATCGATGACCGGACAGGGCAGCTCATCATCACGATGGCGGACGGCAGCATGCGCGATGCGCTCAGTCTGCTGGATCAGATGATAGCTTTCTGCGGCGATAAGGTAGAATTCGAACAGGCGTCTCAACTGCTTGGCATTATCCCTAATGCACTCTTCTTCGAAGTGAGTGATGCCGTGCGAAATCAGGATAAAAAAGGTCTGCTGACGCTTCTGTACGAGTCCCACAGTAAGGGATATGCTCTCACGGAATTTGTTTCCGGGCTGAACCAGCACTTTCTCAATCTTCTCATCTGTAAGGCTGATGCCGGTCAAGAGCTGATCGAAATGCCGGACGATGTCCGTCAACGTTATTCTGAAGAGTGCCAGAACTGGGATCCGAAAGACCTGCTTCGACTCACAGACCGGGTGACGGAGATGGAATCGAAACTGAAGATTGTTCAGCAGCCCAAAGTCTATGTTGAGACTATGATGCTCAAATTGACTGAAATGGATTCAACTGTCTCACTGACCGAGCTCATTACCAGGCTGGGTGAAGGTGGATTTACGGGTGGTGGTCAACAGAAACAAGTTTCTCCCCATGGGGGTCTGTTCAATAATGTTGAAAACGCGGAAAAGGGCGAGAAGGTCAAGCCGGTGCTGAAAGACAGTGGTGCTGATACTGGCACTGAAAATAAGAAAAAGGTGCAAACTGAGAAGAAGCCGGCTGAAGCTGAGGATGGCAGCGGTTCGTTGCAGAAAGTTCAGGATAAGTGGGATGCAATCATTGCGGAAGTAACAGAAAATGGAACATCCCTGAGTACTTTCCTGAGTCACGGTAAACCACACTCTTTGGACGGTAAGAGGCTGACTATCTCGTTCCCGAAAAAGTACAAGTTCCAGATTGATATGCTGAAGAAGAACGCCAGAAAAATTGAGACGACTATCGAAAAAATTGTGGGAGAAGTCTTTCGAATCGACTTTATTGTGTCAGAGAATCAACGGGATGTTGAACAGTCTCCGGAGGAAGACGATCCGGTGACAAAGCGGATGGTTAAATTATTCGGTGGGAAAATCGTAGAATAGCTAAAATAGAGGTGCAATAATGATCAATAAGGGAAATTTTCAGAGCGTACTCAAGAAGGCGAAGCAGCTGCAAGAGAAACTGGAGGCGACACAGGCGGAGCTGGAAAAGATGGAGATCGAGGGCCAGGCCGGCGGCGGGATGGTGGCGGCCGTTGTGAACGGCAAGCAGGAGCTGCTGTCTATGAAGATCGACCCTGAGATTCTTGATGAAGATGTGGAGATGCTGGAAGATCTCGTTGTGGCAGCTGTCAATCAGGCTCTCTCAAAGGCAGCAGAAGAGTCACAACAGCGTCTCTCATCTGTTTCAGGAGGGTTGATGGGAAACTTAGGTGATATTAAAATCCCGGGGATATAGCCTGTGAAAGCTCTGCCTGACTCACTCAGCCGACTCATCGAAGGGTTTGCCCGTTTTCCTGGAATCGGGAATAAGACGGCGCAGCGGATGGCGTTTTACCTGCTGAAAAGTGACAGGGCGGAAGCGGTTGAACTGGCTAAGTCGATCCTTGAAGTGAAGGATCAGATCCATGAATGTCCTGTCTGTCACAACATTTCAGAGATTTCTCCCTGCGGTATCTGCTCTGATCCCAAGCGGGATGAATCGATCCTCTGCGTTGTTGAAGATACGACCGATCTTCTCGCTTTTGAGAAAACGAATGAATATAACGGCAAATACCATATCCTGGGTGGTGTCCTCTCACCGCTGGACGGTATAGGGCCAGATGAACTGCACGTGGATTCACTGCTGGAGCGCCTTAACGGCAAGACGGAAGTTATCATCGCTACCAATCCCAGTGCGGAGGGAGAGACAACGGCGCTTTATCTCGCCAAGATCCTTAAACAGCGGGACCTCAACATCACCCGGCTGGCGACGGGTATTCCCGTGGGAGGAGATCTGGAATACGCTGACGAAGCGACCATTATCAGTGCTTTGGAAGGGAGGGTAAAACTTTAGTATGCTGCCGAATATTCTTACAATTGCGCGAATCCTGCTGACACCATTTTTTATCCTCTGTCTTTTCCATGATGCACCGTGGGCCAAGCCCATGGCTCTCCTTGTCTTCATCGTCGCATCCGTGACTGATGCGTGGGACGGTTATATTGCACGCAAGAAAGACCTCGTCACCAAAACCGGTGCTTTCCTGGATCCGCTTGCTGATAAGATACTGGTCTCCTCGGCATTCATCTCTTTCGCCATCATCGGCAAGATTCCTTACTGGATGGCGGTGCTTATCATCTTCCGCGATCTGTTCGTTACCGGACTGAGGATGCTCTTTCTGAGTCGCGGCGTAAGTCTCATTACCAGCAAACTCGCTAAGTTCAAGACAGCTACCCAGATTTCCGCCATCGTTTTTGTTCTGTCGTATATGGCTCTTAAAGCGATCACACTCATTAATGCAGAAGCTGTTCTCACTTTTGTCGAGTCGTTCAATCTGATCTATTATGCTGTCTACGGAGTTACGCTATTTACTGTCTATACCGGTCTCAACTATCTGTATGTCAACCGGACAGCCATCCGTGAATTCATCACCACCTCCCACGATCTCTCGTGAGATCGGCTCTACTTTACTTTTCTGATGCCATTGCCACTGTATTCCGTATCGGTCACCTGCCGTTAGCACCCGGTTCCTGGGGAAGTGCTGCCGCCGTAGTGGGGTGGTACCTTCTGCCTGAACTAAGCGGTACGGTCTACTGGTTAATCATAATCAACCTATTCCTACTCGGTGTCATCGCATCAGCTATCATCGCTCAACGTGACAGCGATGTTGATCCTTCAAAGGTAATTATCGATGAATGGGTGGGGATGTGGATCGTACTCCCATTTGCGGAAGAGGGCTGGGTATCAGTACTTGTGGCTTTCATCTGCTTCCGGCTGTTTGACATTCTAAAACCGTTCCCCGCAAGAGCAACAGAGAGGCTCAGGGGCGGTTGGGGTATCATGCTGGACGATGTGGTAGCAGGAGTCTATTCTATTGCGGTGCTGACACTCATTAGGATATTCGTATGAAAGTGGCTATCATTACTATCGGCGACGAAATTCTGGGAGGATTCACACTCGACTCAAACGCCACCTGGATGGCGAGAAAGCTGATGGATATTGGAATCGAGATAAACTGGAAAATGTCGGTGGGAGATACGGCAGATGATATCAAAGAAGCGTTGCGTATTGCTTCTGAAAAATCGGACGTTGTTCTCTGTACAGGCGGACTGGGTCCCACGGTGGATGACATCACCATGAAGGCTTTCGCTGAATACATCAGTGCCGAACTCGTCTTTGATGAAGACTATTATGAGCGGCTGAAGGAGATCTTTGATGAGCGCGGCTACGAGATGCCCGAATCCAACCGCGGTCAGGCTTACGTGCCTGATAAAGGTGACATAATCCCCAATCCGAAAGGGTCGGCCCGGGGCGTAAAGTATGTTGCTAACAATACTTCCTATTACGTTCTTCCGGGGGTACCCTCCGAGATGAAAGCGATGATGGAAAAGACAATCCTCCCCGAGATGAAGAGCACGGTGAAGGAAGATATTAAGGTTACTACACTGCGGACAACGGGTATGATGGAGTCGGCACTGCACGATGCATTGAAGGAGGAGCTTGATGGAAATGACGTCCGCATCGGATTCCTGCCGGGATTTACGGGCGTCGATATCAGGCTCTCTTCAACAGATTTGGATAAGGTGATGGAACTCGCCTCCGCCATCTACGAAAAGATCGGACGCTACATCTATGCGGAGGATTGGGAGACGCTGGAAGAGGCGGTGGGGCGTGAGCTGAGGGAAAAGGGACTCACCATAGCTGTGGCGGAATCGTGTACCGGAGGTCTCCTGGGTGACAGGTTCACCAATGTGCCGGGGAGTTCGGTATATTTTCTGGGCGGTGTGGTGAGCTACAGCAATGAAGCTAAAATGAACCTCCTTGGTGTGCAGAACGATACGTTGGTGGAACACGGTGCTGTAAGCGAAGAGACAGCAGCAGAAATGGCACAGGGAGTGAGACAACTTTTCCAGGCCGATACAGGCATCTCCGTCACGGGAATCTCCGGACCCGACGGCGGCACTCCGGAAAAACCGGTTGGGCTCACCTTTATCGCTATCGACTATTCAGGGGATGTCAGCGTGAAGCGGCTGATGTTTCTGCGCGACCGGCGATTCAACAAGGAGCTGGCGGCCCAGACGGCCCTGAACCTCGTTAGACTGACGGTCGGCTGATGCAGACTACGCCAACTGAAGTAAATTCCGGTACAGCCATGACATTCGAACACGATCCGTCGGCATCAGTGGGTGATTATAATTCTCATAATCTTATAATTGCCGGAGATAACATGGTATCACTTAAATGGTTACTTGAGGAGTATACCGCCGCTGTCCGGATGATCTATATCGACCCGCCGTACAATACGGGGAAGCGTTTTACGTTTCGCGATAACTTTATTCCTGTACCGGAGGGCAAGTCATCTGCAACAGGGGCCGGATCCCACGACATCTGGTGGAATTTCATGTTTCCCCGTCTGCACGCAGCGCGGGAACTGCTTGCTGAGGACGGTGTTATTTTTATCTCCATCGATGACAATGAAGTCCACAATCTGCGCCGCATGATGGATGAGATCTTCGGCGGCGGCAATTTCGTATCGACGATGATTCGCCAGAGCGGAGTCGCCCCGCGGCAGGATGCCCGCTTCGTGGCGGTACAGCACGACTATGTGGTCTGTTACGCCAAAGACTCTAAACAGTTGAAGCTGAACCGCAAGCCGAGTGAGTTGAAAGGATTTGTCCATGAAGATGAGTACGCGGATGAACGTGGCAGATACCGCTTGAATAAACTCGACCGCGGCAGCATCCGCTACTCGGAGAGTCTTGATTATCCCATCGAAGCGCCGGACGGGACGGAGGTGTGGCCGGGCGGAGATCCTGAGGACAGGAAGTGGACGTGGCGCTGGTCAAGGAAGAAGGTAGAGTGGGGTAGGGAGAACGGGTTCATCGTTTTCAGGAAAAGCAGGAACGGCAAGAACAGCGTCTATTTCAAGGAGTATGAGCGGGTGGATAATAAGGCTCAGCCCCACATCAGGACCAACCCTTACCCCTCCATCATTCGCGGCACCCAGAACGAAAAGGGAAACCGGGAGTTGAAAGCACTTTTCAATCGGCGGGTCTTCGATTATCCAAAGCCGGTTGCCCTGCTCAAGATTCTTCTGCAAATGGCTACCGACAAGGATTCTATCGTACTCGATTTTTTCGCCGGTGCAGGTACTACGGGGCACGCAGTCTGGGAGCTGAACAGCGAGGACGGCGGCAAACGCAAGTTTATCTTGGTGCAGATTGACGAGCCTGTTCGGGACGAAAATGTCGCCCGGGACTTCCCAACGGTGGCAGATATCTGTATCGAGCGGATGAGCCGCGCCGCGGCACTGTCTGACTTTTCCCAAGGGAGTGGCGATCAAGATTTAGGATTCCGAGTCTATCGTTCCCGCGCCCAGCAGTCTGATTGAAAAACAAGCATACGAATGCTGATACCCGATTCCATTGAGAGAACTGTTCCTGTCCGGGAGCAGCTTAAACGGGAACTGGACGCCGACGGAATGTCGCTCTTTGAGACGGAAGGCATTTCACACAAGAAAGGTCAGTTCTCCGTTTTCCAGCGATTCCTATGGCAAGATGACGTGCCGTCAGATCAGAACCGGGTGCGGCTGATGGTTCGGGAAGCGGTAGACCTGGCCAAGTACGGCATCTTTGAATGGCTCGATTTCAACGTCTTCTTTATCGTCTACACGGAGCGATGCGGGCAATTCCTTGTTTACGGGCTCAGTGAAGGGATCATTGAGGATGTATTAGACTCTAAAGATTGCAAAGAGCTGGCCGCATGGCTCAGTCAATACGCAGGTAAAAGGCAGCGGATGAAGCCGCTGGTTAAGCCTGAATATTTTACCTGCCTGGATCACTGTCTGAGGGAGAACGGGGTGCCGTATCCGGGTAACTTTGACGGCATTATCTTTTCGGAAACGAATGTCCCGCAGGTGGTGCTGGAGTTCTCGCGGGTGAAGTACGACTCACTGCAGAAACATCGCAAGAACCTCCTTTCGGACAGGATGGGTCAACGGCTGTTCACGGAAGACAAAAACCGCTGGCGCATCATCCTGGAATTGTCGCAGGAGCTCTCAATTTCCAATCTAATCATTTGGTGGCAGGACGGCAACAGTGATAAGTTTATGACGGGATCTGTAGCGCATGTTGATTCAAAGAGCGGTTTGAATATCGATGATGAAATACTTTCCTTCCATCAACTGACATCAAAGTTGTCTGAGATGATTTCTGAAAGAAGCGCAACGGTCTATGACAGCTGACCGTCTCAAAAGAACATTTTTAGCGGTTGAACTGCCCTATCAGGTAAAGCAAGTGGTGCTCCAGTTGCAGACGACTGTGGAAGCGAAACCGAAAGTGGTAAAGTGGATGAAAGCGGCCAACATTCATCTGACGCTCAGGTTTATCGGTGCCACGCCGGAGGAAGAGATTCCGAAAATCAACGCCGCCCTCGCCGAGGTTGTGAAAGGTTATCGCGACATAAAGTTGCGCGTGAAGGGGACGGGAGTATTCCCCAAGCCGCAGCGTCCGCGGATTCTGTGGCTCGGTATCGAAGGGAGTGTGGATCCGCTTCGTGATCTTGTAACCGGTATCAATAGAGCTCTGGATGAGATGGGGTATCCAGCCGAGAAAAGGCAATACACGCCCCATATCACCATCGCCCGAATCAATTATCCGCAGCGGGTGACGCCCGATGTTACCGCCTTCCTCAACTGTGAATACGAGCCGATTGACCTCAGCGTGGAAAATGTGAAATTCTTTCAAAGTGATCTAGTTCCCGGCGGACCGATCTATACACTTCTGGGCGTTTATCATTTGACCCCGGAAGCGACGAACGCGAAGGATCAGTAACCGGATCACCACTTTGCCAACGTGCCAAAAACTTGTAATCAAATGTGTCGGATTAAAAAAAATCGGATTCGGTGCACAAGATCAATTCCTAAACTGTTGCGATATCGATATATTTTGCATGACAATCCGGAAGATTTGCAGTGAAATGACTGATGAAACGGACACAATTGAAACTCTAATCAACTTAGCAGGAGAATTACCGCAATGAGCAAAAATGATGAAGGCAAGAAACTAAAGGCTCTCGATCTGGCAGTTGGGCAGATTGATAAGCAGTTCGGCAAAGGATCCATCATGCGTTTGGGTGAAGAGTCACAGATTCCCGGTATCGACGTTATTCCCACCGGGGCGCTGTCGCTGGATGCCGCTCTCGGTATCGGCGGCGTGCCGCGAGGGAGGGTCTCAGAAATCTACGGTCCGGAGATGTCCGGCAAGACGACCCTCGCGCTGCATATTCTGGCGGAAGCGCAGAAGCTCGGCGGCTACGGCGTGTTTATCGATGCCGAACATGCCATGGATCCCATCTACGCTGAGAAGCTGGGTGTTAATATCCAGGACTTGCTCGTCTCCCAGCCAGACACGGGGGAGCAGGCGCTGGAGATTTGTGAGACCCTCGTCCGCAGCGGGGCGGTGGATATTGTGATCGTCGACTCGGTGGCAGCGCTGGTTCCAAGAGTAGAACTGGAGGGGGAGATGGGCGACAGTTATGTGGGTTTGCAGGCGCGGCTTATGTCTCAGGCGCTACGCAAGCTTACCGGTACGGTCTCCAAATCTAACACGTCAGTAATCTTTATTAATCAGATTCGTGAAAAGATCGGTGTCATGTTCGGCAATCCTGAGACGACGCCCGGTGGCAGAGCACTGAAGTTTTACACATCAATACGGTTGGATATTCGCCGCATTGGTGCCATCAAGGAAGGCGATACGAGCACCGGCAGCCGTGTGCGGGTAAAAGTTGTTAAGAATAAGTGCGCGCCTCCTTTCCGGCAGACGGAATTTGACATCATGTACGGCGAAGGAATCTCTTATGAAGGCGATCTGCTCGATCTTGCCGTGCAGGCGGATGTGGTGGAGAAGTCCGGAGCGTGGTACTCCTACGGCGATGAGAAGATCGGCCAGGGGCGGGAGAACTCGAAGGTCTATCTGAAGGAGTATGCCGATACCCGTGAAAAGATCGAGAGCGAGGTGAAAGCATTCCTCGGCATGGAAGTGGGGGAGGATGGCGAAAAAGAATGAAGTAACCGACATCAGAGTCAATGTGAAGCGCCCTGACCGGCGCTCAATCTTTATCAACGGTGAATTCGCCTTCAGTCTTTCTGAGGGCGTTTTTATCGAAAAGGGGATCCACGTTGGCGACAGTCTCAGCGATGGAGAGCTTGAGAGCATAGTCGATTCAGAGGAGCTGCAAAAAATGCGGGAAGCGGCGGCAAATCTTCTGAGTTACCGTCCCCGCAGTGTCAAGGAGATGAGTGACCGGCTGATCCGGAAAGGGTGGGAGAAGGAACCGGTGGAACAGATAATTGGGGAATTGAAGGAGAAAAGATATCTTGAAGATAGGGAGTTCGCCACTATCTTTGCGCGGGATAGAGTAAAGAACAAGTGTTTGGGATCTCTGGCGCTCAAGAGCGAACTGTTCAAGAAGGGGGTGAGCAAGGAGATTATCGCGGAGGCAGTGGCGGAGATTTATGAAGCACACCCTCCCGGGACACTCATCGAACGGTTGCTTCGGAAAAGAAAGATATCGAAGGAGACACCGATCTCAGCAAAGGAGAAACAGCGGCTGGTGGCCATGCTGCGGCGCAAGGGATTTACGTGGGATCAGATGGAGCCGTTTATAAGAGAGCTGAAGGTGGGAGAAGGGAGATGAAGAATCTTACTTCAAGAGGAACATTTTGCGTACCCTCACAAAGCCAGATGTGGTTCCCTCTTGCATCCCGACCGTACCCCTGTCACTTCAACAGCACCATCTTCATCGTCTTAGAATAACTGCCCACTTTGATCCTGTAGATATACAGACCCCCGCTTAATAGTCTACCCAGATCATCGGTAGCATCCCAGACAGCTGTTTTGTATCCAGCATCAAATCACAAAAAAGAATAAACCTATGGCAGCCGCAAGGCGAAACAGTTCACCTGGTTTTGCCCATTGTTTTCCTTCCATTAGTCCACCAAAGATTACAACTGATAAAGTAACAACTCCTGCGATAAGTATTTT
>JASLRT010000074.1 GCA_030743815.1 Candidatus Neomarinimicrobiota bacterium
CGCTATCAACCTCAAGTTCTGAGGCAGTTAGTTACGGTAAGGCACGACATATTCCAGAAAGGACTCCTGCTTGTCATTGTGATTTCCGGCGCTGGTTTCGGTGCAATCTGGCTCGGAATACACCGCATGGTAACGCCATCAGTTGCAGGATTGATCTTGTTGAGTATCACAGTGGTGGACCTGTGGATTGTGGACAGTGAGTTTCTCAATCTCAAGCGAGGCACCGCCATCCAAAGCCAGTTTCGTGTGACGCCGGAGGTGAAGTTCCTGCTGGAAGATGACAGTCTTTTCAGGATCATGCCGGTGGAAGATTTCAACTCCAACTGGTACGCCTACTTCGGTCTCTCCTCAGTGGGCGGCTATCGCCCGGTGAAACTGAGGAGCTATCAGGACCTCATGGATGGCGGCGGATTGAACAGTGCGGCGGTGCTCAACATGCTGAATGTCAAGTATCTGTTGACTTCACGGGAGATTCAAGCTGATGGGATGTGGGCTGAACAGCTCCTAGATTTCCAGAGCAACAGGAATGTCTATGAAAACATGACTGTTCTTCCCAGAGCATGGTTGGTGGCGCGAGTTCAGTCTGTTCTATCACAGGACGAATCTCTTCAAGCGGTATTGCAGAAAGACTTTGATCCTGACGCCGAGGCCATAGTCGTGAACTACGAAGGACCTGAGTTGAGCCCGGATGCGGGAGGGAGTGTTGAAGTTGTAGCGTACGAAGAGAATGAGATCGTCATCAGAACAACGTCTGAAACGGGCGGCCTTCTTGTCCTGTCAGAAAACTACTATCGGCCGGGATGGAGCGCGACAGTGGATAGTGAGCCTACGCCCATCTACCAGACGAACCACGTTCTCAGATCCGTCACTGTTCCGTCCGGGGAACATCTGGTCACATTTACCGCAGAGGCGACCCTTTTTCGTAGTTCACGCTTGACATCAAGAATCTCACTCACGGTTACGCTTCTGGCGGTTGTCCTGATGAACAGGCGTAGGTATATCTCCTTGTTCTCCCGTTCGAAAGAACGGCACTGACTCCCTCTATTAAGATTATTGAGATGACTCTTGCTATTCGTAAATTTTACGTCTGAAACAGGAACTGTAAGATAGAGATTCAACATATATGATGGACCCCCACGGCGGCACACTTGTCAACCTTTTGGCTGATCCGTCTAAAGACGACCGGTCTGATACGCCCACGCTGGTACTCTCCAGACGGGCGGCGGCAGATTTCGAGATGCTCGCTTCCGGCGCGCTGAGTCCACTCACAGGATTCATGGGGCAGGAAGATTATCAGAATGTGCTCAACGATATGTACCTTACCGACGGCTTCGTCTGGACCATCCCTGTTATGCTTCCAATCGATGATGCGGAGCGTGATCAGATCGGGAATCAGGAAACAGTCAATCTGGTGTCGGCTGAGGGGGACACGGTAGGCAGCATTGCCGTTCAGGACATCTTCAAATATGACAAGGAAGAAGAGGCTGAAAAAGTCTACCTCACTACCGATCACGATCATCCCGGCGTGGCGAGACTGTTTGATCAGGGTAACTATTATCTGGCGGGCGACGTGACGGCTCACCGTCTGCCGTCCCACGAGAGATTCGGCACCTATCGGAAAACGGCGCAAGAGCTGAGGCAAAAGTTTCAGGAGATGGAGTGGCGCACGGTCGTCGCCTTTCAGACGCGGAATCCCATCCACCGCGCTCACGAATACATCACCAAGTGCGCTTTGGAACTGGTTGACGGGCTGCTGCTACATCCTATTGTGGGCGAAACGAAGGGAGACGATATTCCGGCGGAAGTGAGGATGGACTGTTACGAAGCTATCCTCGATAATTACTATCCCCACCGCCACACCGTACTCTCAGTCTTTCCCGCCTTCATGCGCTACGCCGGACCGCGGGAGGCCGTCTTCCACGCCATCACCAGAAAGAACTACGGCTGTACGCATTTTATTGTCGGGCGCGACCACGCCGGCGTAAGAGATTATTACGGTACTTATGACGCTCAGAGAATCTTTGATCGTTTCTCCCGCGACGAACTGGGTATCGAACCGATGTTTTTTGAGCACGCATTCTATTGCAAACGGACTGATCTTATGGCTACCACCAAGACTTCCCGTGCCATGGACCATGAGAAAATCTATCTCAGCGGATCGAAAGTGAGGGAGACGCTTATGAAGGGTGAGCGATTGCCCGAAGAATTCACTCGACCGGAGGTGGAAGTAATCTTGAGGAGGTATTATCAGAATGAGTGATGAGCAGGCTGTAAAGCCAGGCCGGAATCAGGAACGTGGTGTAGCCATCTGGCTAACGGGTCTTTCGGGCGCCGGCAAAACGACTATCTCCATTCCTCTTGTAGAAAGACTCCGGGGAATGGGCTACTATGTACAACGCCTCGATGGTGACGTGGTGAGGAAGAAGCTGACGCGCGATCTTGGGTTTTCCAAAGAAGACAGGGACAAAAATATTGAGAGAGTGACATTTGTGGCGGAGATGCTGGTGACACACGGTGTCATCACCGTCTGCGCCTTTATTTCGCCCTATCAGGCCGAGAGACAGTATGCCCGGGGAGAAATCGGCAGGTTTGTCGAAGTGTTTGTGAAATGTCCGTTGGAAGTGTGTGAGGACAGGGACGTGAAGGGACTCTACGCTAAGGCGCGCAAGGGCGATATCAAGAATTTCACCGGTATAGATGATCCGTATGAGGTGCCTGAAAACGCTGAAATTACGGTTGACACGAGCGAGATGACCCTCGAGTCCGAAGTTGACGCCATCATCCTGTACTTACGGGAAAATGGCTACATAATATAGCCAGTCCGCTGTAATTTCCTCTCCGCGAGGGGAGAAATGAAAATCTACCGACAGGCCGGAAATATCAAAGCGGCACTCTTTGTGGGTGCCATTGCGTTAATGTCCGGCCTTTTTTTCTATACTCAATCCATTATCTCTGATCTGAGAACAGAGAGTCGTGATACGGTAACTCTCTATGCCCGGCTCATCGCTAAAGGCGTCACAGAAGCCTCTGACAGCGAGCTGGAGTTCGTTTTTACCGAGATCATCCAGAAAGTAACCTTTCCTATTATTCACACCGATTCTGTTGGAAATCCCATCATCTGGAGGAATCTTGAAGGGAGTGAAGAACTGAATATAGAGGCCGTCCTCGGCTTCATGCGCGATATGGATAGCCAGAACACTCCCATTCCACTCATGGTGTCGATCCAGTCGGAGGACTATCCCGGAGTCAATGAGGTGAATCTAGGCTATCTCCATTATGGTGATTCAGTCCTTATCCGGCGGCTTAGAATCATGCCTTTTATTGAGATCGGTGCGGTGGCCTTCTTCATCTTTCTCGGATTCTCAGGTTTTCAGGTGATTCGTAATACTGAGAAACAGCACATCTGGTTCGGGATGGCGCGGGAGACCGCCCATCAGCTTGGAACGCCGGTCTCTTCCCTCATGGGATGGTTGGAGCGGTTGCAGGAAAAGCCGGAAGCGGCCGCCGAAGTTTCCGATCAGATGGCTGATGATGTTGACAGGCTGAAGAAGATCAGCGACAGGTTTGCGCGAATGGGTTCCGTACCCAGGGTGGAAGAGATTGATCTGCGTGCTCTGATTCAATCGACGGCGACCTATTTCCAGAGCCGTCTTCCTCAGAGTGCCAGTGATGTTGCTCTCAGTGTGGTGGATGGCGATCCCGTAACGGTGACCGCAACGCCGACGCTGCTTTCGTGGGCGCTAGAGAATCTTGTGAAGAATGCCATCGATTCAGTCGATAAAACTGGCGGAAAGGTTACCATCAGCGCCGAAGCCGCCGCTAATGAAGCGATAATTTCAGTAACAGACACAGGACGGGGCATTCCGCGCCGCGACCGAAAGAACGTTTTCCGCCCGGGTTACACTACTAAGGAGAGAGGGTGGGGCGTCGGGCTCAGTATGACCAAAAGAATCATCGAAGACTTTCAGGATGGGAAAGTCAGAATTGTGAAGACTGATGTGGGCACAGGTACAACCTTTGAGATCAGGCTTCCGTTGCTGCGTAGCCGATAACGTCAACCTTAGAAGGGGATAACTATGATTTCAAGACGAAAATTCATTCAAGCTGTCTTGGCGACGTCTGCAATTCCGGCGGCATTGGTAAAGGGTGAAGTGAGAAGAGTATCGCGTTCAACCGGTAAGCCAGCTGTCATCTCTACATGGAGTTTTGGCGTAGAGGCTAACCAGGCGGCTATGAAAATCCTCGAGCGAAGAGGCTCGGCGCTGGATGCGGTAGAGGCGGGTGTGAGGGTACCGGAGGGAGACCCTGAAATGGGTGGGGTCGGTTACGGAGGTCTGCCTGATGAAGATGGTCACGTTACACTTGATTCGTGTATCATGGATTCAACGGGTAATGCAGGTTCGGTGGCCTTCATTCAGGACATTAAGCACCCCATCTCCGTGGCGAGGAAGGTAATGGAGCGCAGTAAACACGTCATGCTGGTGGGTGATGGAGCCAGGCGTTTTGCTCTATCACACGGTTTTAAGGAAGAGAATTTGCTAACCGATCAGGCGCGGGAAGCGTGGCTCAAATGGAAGGAAGGATTGAGTGATAAGGATAACTGGGGACCTAATGAAGATCACGATACCATTTCCATGCTGACGCAGGATGAAAAGGGAAATCTTGCTGGTGCTTGCACCACCAGCGGTCTCGCTTTCAAGATCCATGGCCGCATCGGTGACAGTCCCATCATCGGGGCGGGAATGTTTTGCGACAACGATATTGGAGCAGCCGGTGCCACAGGCCTGGGAGAGGAGGTCATTAAAACAGCCGGTAGTTTCCTGGTGGTGGAACTGATGCGACAGGGTTTCAAACCGGAAGATGCCTGCAAAGAAGCTCTGCAGCGTATAACGAGGAGATACAATGGAAATCCGGATTTTCAGGTTGCTTATATAGCTCTACGGAAAGATGGTGTTACTGGCGCCGCTGCTATCAAGGACGGCTTTCAGTATGCTCTTTATCAGTCGGGAAAGAACAGGCTGTACGATGTGAAGGGATTGACCTGAATCTCAGAGAATACCATTTACAACACAAAAGCCCCGAATTTCGGGGCTTTTGTGATTGTTCCGGGTTATAACGTCAGAAATCCTACGATTCCAGTTTCTCGATGACGAAATCCCAGTTGATAACATTCCAGAAAGCTTCCACGTATTTAGGACGGGCATTGCGGTAGTCGACGTAATAGGCGTGCTCCCATACGTCACAAGTGAGGAGCGGAGTTTGTCCCGAACTAATAGGGTTTTCGGCATTCTTTGCGCTAACGATCTGAAGATTCCCGCCGTCGTTGCTCACTAACCAAGCCCACCCAGAGCCGAAAGTGGTAATAGCTGTATTAGAAAACAGATCCTTGAATTCATCAAACGATCCAAACGCGCCGTTTATGGCTTGTGCCAGGGTGCCGGAAGGTTCACCGCCTCCGTTCGGACTCATACAGTCCCAGTAGAAGGAATGGTTCCAGTGCTGGGCGGCATTGTTGAACAGTCCACCCGTAGCGTTTGCGACAATCTCATCTAAATCCTGATCCTCGAACTCAGTTCCCTGGATCAGTTTGTTGAGATTCTGTACGTAAGTATTATGGTGTTTGCCGTGATGATATTCGAGCGTCTCGCTGGAGATGTGTGGCTCGAGAGAATCTTTCTCGTAGGGCAAGTCAGGTAATCTGTGTTCCATTATGGTTCCTCCTGATTCTATCTGAAATGTGCTGAGAATGCATTAACTACTTTTTGCAAATATATGGTTCTCCGCGCACTATTTCCAACGCCTATTTGGACTAAATTCGTCTACTTTATTCAAGTCAGGTTGGGGATGTCCCGTTATACTTTGACAGACAGAACTTATGGGACCTTCAAGGTTTTCGCGGATCAATGAATACTGGTAGGGAGCCGTGGCAATGAGATTCGAGAGACGTTACTGTATTCATCAAAATTTTTTTGACTTTTCGCTCTCTATCACTAACTTTGCCTACTTTTTGAGAGACAAGAATTGAGGTAATCATGGCACGAGTTTGCGAAATATGTGGAAAAGGTCCCGCGGCGGGGAATAATGTCAGTCATGCCCACAACAAGACGCGCCGTCGTTGGTTGCCCAATCTGAAACGGGTAAAGGCGGTTGTTAACGGATCGGTTAAGCGGATTAAAGTCTGTACCGCCTGCCTCCGCTCTGGCAAGGTCATCAAGGCCGTCTGAAAATCTTTCATTTAGAGAGAAGTTCGACTCTTCTTTTATGTCACTATCCTGGGAAAGTCCATCAAGATTTGGATAATCTCGAAGGTTGAAAGATTCTCACCCATGAACGATTAATCAGGTTCTTATCTTAATGAAACAAAAACCCGCCTTTGGGCGGGTTTTTGTTTTCAGGGAGGTGTGTGACTATTCGTATGAGGGAATCAGGTGGCGTTATTCGTGCCTCTGTCTCAGGAATGCCGGGATCTCCAGATCGTCATCCTTGAAGATGACAGGATCTACCTTCGACTCAGTTGGCGATTGTGCCTCTCCGGATTTCTTGGCCTCGTGTGTTGGTGCATTCACCGTGTTATGAATGGTGATTGCTTCCTTGCGGAATGTCGGTAGTATTTCCTTCCGAGATGATTCTTCTTCCACCGCGGTTGCTCTCATGGCGAAGCCTGTGGCGATGACCGTCACATGGATTTCATCTTTCATATTGGGATCTATGACAGCGCCGAAGATAATATTGGCGTCATCGCCCGCTTCTTCAAAGATGATGGATGTTGCTTCATCAACTTCCATAAGTGTCATCTTTTCACCACCGGTGATGTTCACAAGGACGCCTTGTGCCCCGCAGATATTCACATCATTCAGCAGCGGACTGGAGATGGCCTGTTGCGCTGCCAGCACCGATCGCTCTTCACCTTCGGCAATGCCTGTCCCTATGATAGCGTCTCCCATGTCCCGCATGACGGTATCAACGTCGGCAAAATCGAGGTTGATCAGGCCATGAAGGTTGATGAGGTCCGAGATCCCGCGTGTGGCTTGGAGCAGGATCGAATCGGCCATCTGGAAAGCTTCCACAACGGTAGTGGATTTATCGATGATGGAAAGGAGCTGCTGATTTGGGATCGAGATCAGCGTATCACAGTTCTTTTGCATATCGTCGATTCCGGATTCAGCCCGCCTCATCCGTTTGGGGCCTTCAAAATTGAACGGTTTTGTTACGACGCCTACAGTAAGCGCGCTCATCTCCTTTGCAATCTGAGCTACGATGGGGGAAGCACCGGTTCCGGTACCGCCGCCCATGCCGGCAGTGACAAAGACCATATCAGCCGCTTCCATGATGGATGCTACCGCGTCTTTTTCCGATTCCATGGCGGCCCGGCCTATATCTGCTTTCGCACCCGCGCCCAAACCCTTCGTCAGGTTTTTTCCGATCTGTATCTTCGTCTCTGATTTATTGTTGTCCAAGTCCTGTGCATCCGTGTTGATGGCGATAAAGTCAACGCCACCGAGGCCCGCAGATATCATACGGTTAATGGCATTTCCACCTGCACCCCCTACACCGATTACTTTGATTCTGGCCTTCTGGTCTGCTAGTGTGTCGAATTCGAACAGCATGATTCCCTCCTTATTTTACTCTCCCGCGAAGCTGACTGTTATTCCAAATTTGTGAAATCAGTGCTCCGTCATGTTGATGTTATTTTCAGTTTCTTAACTCCTTTTATCTAACTTCCGTCAAAGATTTCTAGAAGAATTCACTGAACCACCCTTTCACGCGACGAAAACCCTTCGAAAACGGCGGTTCGCGATCTGTTCCCAAGTTAATGTCCAAAGCTACAGTAGAACTGAACTGGACGAGGCCGATGGCAGTGGCATAGATGGGACTTGCGGCAATATCCATGATACCACTCAAACCTCGCGGAATACCGATCTTCACCGGTCCCTCGAGGACTTCTTCAGCCAGACTTGTAACGTTCTTGAGCAGCGCACCGCCCCCCGTGAGGACGATGCCAAAGCTGACCGGGCCGTCCACATCGGCACGGCTGATTTCGCGTTCTACCATATCGAAGATCTCTTTCATCCGTGCTTCCACATATCTGGAGATCTCATGTTCGGAAATCTTCCTGGCCATCTCGCCAGGCTTATGCGGTAGTTCAACTTCTAGATCCGTGGACGCCATCGATGCCTTTGCTGAACCGTACTTGATCTTAACGGCTTCAGCCTCCTCGATGGAAACTTGTGTCATCATGGCGATATCATTAGTAATGTTATTGCCGCCGAGCCCGATAACGGCAGAATGTCGTACGGCACTATCAAAGAAAACGGATACGTCGGTAGTTCCGCCCCCGATATCCACCAGGGCAACCCCTAGCTCCTTTTCATGACGTTCCAGGGCCGCCGCCGCCGATGCGAGAGGCTGGTAAATGAGCCCGTTAACTTCAATGCCCGCTTCTTCTACACACTTGCTGATATTCTTGGCTGCTGATGTGGCGCCCGTAACAAGGTGCACCTGCGCTTCCAGCCGTCTCCCTACCATCCCCAGAGGATTCTTCACGCCACCCTGTTCGTCTACTACGTATTCCTGAGGAAGGATGTGGAGGATACCTCGGTCAACGGGGAGGGAGATAGCCTTCGACATCTCCAGAACTCTGCTGATATCAGCGTTAGAAATTTCATGTTCATAGTTTACCGGGTGACCGTTCTTTGAAACGGCAATTGCCCCGTGCGTATTGATGCCCCTGATATGATCACCAGAAATGCCGACATAAGCGTCAGAAACTTTCAGATTGGCCATCTTTTCCGCTTTATGAACAGCGGATTCAATAGACTGAATAGTGTCATCGATGTTTATTACGATACCCTGTTTCACGCCCTCCGATGGGGCAATACCTGTACCGAGAAGTTTCAGTCCGGAGCTCTGTTCATCGTATTGCGCAATGACGCAGCATATCTTAGTGGTACCAATATCGAGACCGACACATATTCCTTTATCTTGAGCCATAATCAGTTCCTCAAGTTCTTTCTCTGACGATTATCTGGTTTCTGTAGCGCAGGTCAACATACTTGTAATCGTACAGAGAGCGGATGCCCGAAACCGTGAACGCAAATTTTCTCAGCATATTGAGCTGATGCGGCACCTCTATGGCGCCGAGATAGATTTGAGTGGGGCGCTTAGCCAGAACAATGACATATTCATCGCCCGCATCTACCTTCATTTCAGAGATGTTACTGTAGAGGTTGGTAAAATTTGTCCTGATCAGATGGAGATATTCCACCGCTTCCATAACTTTTTGGGAAAGACACTGTTTACCGATCGGGTAAAGTTCCGTCGCCGGATTGAAGCCGGTGAGAGTAGGGATATCGAAATCGAAACTGCCGTTTTCAGTGGGGAGGACAACACCGTCCGCATCGATCATGATGAAAGGCGCAAGATTCAGATAAGCGATAGGGGATCGTTCGATGAGATCGATATTCAAGGTAGAGGGGAAATCCCTACTGATTCTGGCCCCTTTAACGAATGGGTGTTCCTCCAGTTTTCGCTGAATGGCTTCTAGGTCAATATCCATGAGGGAAGGGAAGCGGGGCAAATCGATTGACTCAAGTATATCTTCCCGCTGTAGGTGACTGTGTCCTGCCACCCTGATATTCAAGACATCGAAATGATCGAAAGAATCAGCCCAAGAAAAGGCGAATAAAATGAGCACCGCCACCGATACCAGAGAAAAAGTTACAACTGTTGCCCGCACAAGAAGGGAAACCCACTGAGGCATCCGTTTTATTGATCTGCCTTTACGTTTCTTGTTTTTTGTCTGTCGCTTACGCATCAAAGTGTCCTTGTGGGAAACCGAGAGTCTTAATCTCAAGTTCCAGATCGATATCGAATTTTTCCTTAATCTCCTTACGTGCTGTCCGGATCAATTCGGCAATGTTTTCTGCCGATGCCTTACCGTGATTGACGAAGAAGTTGGCGTGCTGTGGAGAGATTTCCGCATCGCCTGATCGTTTCCCCTTTAGGCCGGCCTTGTCGATGAGGTAGCCGGCGGCTTGGGCATGGGGCGGATTCTTGAAAACACTGCCAGCGGAGCGGAACCGAAGCGGTTGTGATAACTTGCGGCTGGCACTGGACTTGGCCTTCAATTCAGCGATTTTATCCGGCAACCCTTTCTGGAACTCGAACTGCGCTGATAGAAGAACCTCACGATCAGTGAGAGAAGAATAGCGGTAGCCGAAGTCAATTTCACGCTTCAAATAGGTTTTCGGCTTTCCGTCGGGGGTGATGACATTAACAGTGGTCAGGAAGTTAGATATCTCGTGACCGTAAGCGCCGGCGTTCATCCTGATAGCGCCGCCGAGCGTCCCGGGAACACCGATCAGGCTTTCCACACCGGCTAGATCGTTCTTGATGCACTCTTTCACGAAATGACCCATCATGGTACCGCTCTGGGCAAAGACGCTGGTGCCGTCAATTGTAAGCTTCTTGAAGTGTTTCGCGAGGCTGATAACGAAGCCGTCAAAACCGTCATCACTTACCAGAAGATTCGAGCCGGAACCGGCGAAAAAGACTTCCACGCCGTGATGACCTACGAAGCGCAATAAAACTTTCAGATCTTCTTCGTCAGCGGGATAGAAGAATCCCAGTGCCGTACCGCCGATACCGTACGAAGTGTGGCGCGACATCGGTTCGTTCCACTTTACTGTACCGTTCATTTCTTCTTCCAGATCTCTGAATTCTTTGCTAACGGTTGACACTTCAAACTTCTATTTTCTCTCCCTGTAGTACGGCAACGTATTGATCCCCCATGCGCCAGATATCACCGGCACCCAACGTTATTACTAAGTCACCTTCGTTTACCAGCGCCCTCAATGCCGCCACCACCGATTTCTTGTCTTTAACCCAGTGGACATCCTTATGCCCCATGGACTTTGCAGCATTGACGATTAATTCTCCACTAACCCCTTCGATGGGCTCTTCCCTGGCGGGATAAACATCCGTTACAATGAGGACGTCGCTGATGAGGAAAGCGCGTGCAAAATCTTCGTAAAAATCCCTGGTGCGCGTATAGAGGTGAGGCTGAAAGACAGAGACTAGTCGTCTCTCCCAGCCATTCTTGACCGCCTTCAATGTTGCCGATACTTCTGTAGGGTGGTGTGCATAATCGTCCACTACCATAATGTCGTTAAAGATCCCCTTGATTTCGAATCGCCTGCGGACACCAGAGAAATTCTTCAACCCTCTCCTGATCGTATCGAAGTTGATATCCAGTTCAAAGCTCAGCCCAATGACGGCCAGGGCGTTTTTGACATTGTGGGCGCCTGGAACCTGGAGCTGAATTGATCCTAATTCTTCATTCTTATGCTTTACCACGAAGTCCGTCTGAATCTCGCGGTACTCCATCTGTTCCGCGCGGAAATCGGCATCCTTAGTAAAACCGTAAGTAACGACGGGACGACTGATGTTGGGGACAATCTTCTTCACCAGCGGTTCATCAGTACAGGCGACTACAGTACCGTAAAACGGCACCGCATTTGCAAATTGGGTGAAGGCGTTCAGCAGATCTTCCTGACTATCGTAACAGTCCATATGATCACTGTCGATGTTGGTGATGACAGCGTATGTCGGACTGAGCTGGAGGAAACTCTTGTCGAACTCATCTGCCTCTACCACGATCACATCTCCCGCTCCGAGTAACGCATTGACATTAAGGCTCTTCACGACGCCTCCCACGACGATTGTGGGATCCAGTTCGCCCGCTGTTAAGACTGCGCCCATCATCGAAGTGGTGGTCGTCTTGCCATGTGTGCCGCCGATAGCAATGCTTATCGCCTTAAGCTTGAGAAGTTCACCAAGCATCTCCGCCCGGCGGATAACGGGAATACCGCGGTCTCTGGCAGCCTGGACCTCTGGATTGTCCATGTTGACCGCCGATGAATAAACCAGCATGTCACTGTCGTTGATGTTATCATAGCCATGACCTTCGAAAATGACGGCGCCCTTCTGCCTCAAACTTTTAGTAATCTCTGACGGTTTAAGGTCTGATCCTGACACATTGAAGCCAAGGTTGAGTAGCAGTTCGGCAATGCCGCTCATACCGATTCCGCCGATACCAACAAAATGAACTTTTCTGATCTTGCCAAACATCACGCTTCCGCCAAAGCTACGATTTCATCGACGATCCGTTCGGCCGCATCCTGTACAGCCGCGCCTCCAGCCTTTATGCTCATGGCCGCTAGCCGCTCCTTATCCCCAATCATAGATTGTATGGCCTCTGTGAATGAGTCGTTTGCCAGATCGCCTTCCTTGATAATCACGGCGGCGTCCCTGTCGGCGAGGTTTTGGGCGTTCTTCATCTGATGATTGGCGGCAGCACCGGGAAAAGGGATCAGGAGCGACGGTTTGCCACAATAGGCGATCTCCGCCAGGGCTAGGGCACCCGCCCGTGAAACAATCAGGTCTGCCGCCGAATAGACAGCACCCATATCGTCCGTGAAAGGGAAGACCTTCACCACCGGCGAATCTGTCTCAAAATGCTTCAACTGTTCGTAGTGTGCCATCCCGGTCTGCCAGAGGATTTGAATATTGTTCGTCTTCATCTGTTCGACAGATGCGGTGACAGTGTCATTCAGCGCTTTGGATCCTTGACTTCCGCCGATGACAGCAAGTACCGGTTTTCCGTGGTCCAAGTTGAAATGATTCAACGCTTCATGTTTGCTCATCGTATTCAGATCCTTGCGCACAGGATTGCCAGTGAGACGGAAACTTTTTTTTTAAGGTATGCGGCACTTTCCTCATAACTGAGACAGAGGCGTCCGACTCTCTCTGCCAGCCATCTCGTAGTTAATCCCGGATACGAGTTTTGCTCATGAATGAGAGTGGGAATCTTTTTATGCACGGCGGCGAGAAGCGGCAGGCCGCTGGCATACCCGCCGGTCCCCACGACTACGTCGGGCGAAAACTGGGTCAATAGTCGTCTCGATTGCCAGTATGCGGTGAGGAATCGCCACGGAAACAGCAGATTCCGTGCCACAGCGACACTAGAAAATCCTCTGGCAAATCCCCTGATATTCAGAAGTGTATAGGGGTAATCGCCGTGAGGGAACTTACTTGCTTCAATACCATATTTTGAGCCGACAAAATGAATCTGGACATACTGCACTTTCTCTTTGAGTGCATGGGTGATAGCGATGGCGGGGAAAAGGTGACCCCCGGTGCCGCCACCTGCCATAACAACATTCAGTCCGCGTTCAGGCAAAGAGAACTCCTGCTGGTTTTTTTTCACGTACAATACGTTTCGCCATTGAGATGTTTAACAGAATTCCAATGGATAGAAGATTGGTAACAAGACCGCTGCCGCCGAAGCTGATGAAAGGCATGGGGAGACCTGTAGTTGGCACCATAGCGGTCACTACGGCGGAGTTGATGAAGGCGTATAAGATTACCTGAAGCGCAAGCCCCGTTGCCAGAAGAATGCCAAAAATATCGGTACACCCTTTGGAGATTTTCAGCGCTCTCTGGAAGAGAGCCAGATAGAGTGTGATAATCAGAAAAATACCGGCGAAGCCCACTTCTTCGCCGATGATAGACAGGATGAAATCAGTGTGTGGTAGCGGTAGGAAAAGGTTCTTGCCGACACTTTCGCCAAGGCCGACGCCGGTGATGCCACCATTGCCGAGACTGATGAGTGACTGCTGAACCTGATAGTTCATTCCCGAAATGTCGAGACCCCCGCTGAAGAACGACTTGATACGGGCGATACGGTATTCGGCGGCCAGCAGCACCGGAATCAGGATAGCGATGGATACACTTGCCGTTGCAATAATATGAGGCAGCCTGGCACCGCTTACAAAGAGTAGTGTGACGGAGATCATTCCGATCATGACAGCTGTACTGAAATCGGGCTGAATGATGATCAATCCCATAATAATCCCTATTACGACGATGGGGGGAAGAAACCCGGTAACGAAATCGCGCAATTGATCGCGTTTCTTATCGACGTATGCCGCCAGGTAGAGAATAATGGCGAATCTGGCAATATCCGAAGTTTGGAGCGAGAGCAGTCCCAGTGACATCCACCGTGCCGGTGAACTGTTGCCCTGCACAAGGTAGAGGACTTTAGTCAGGATCAGCAGTACAATACTTCCGATCAGGAAGGGGGATGCAATCTTCTTGAGGATTCGATAATCGACTCTCATTGCTGTGATCATGAAGATCAGGCCTATGGCGGCTCTCAGCAGGTGACGTCGGAAGAAGTGTGTTCCGTTGCCGTAATTTTCCATGGAGATATTTGTGCTGGCGCTGAATACCATGACCGTTCCGATGGAAACAAGAATAAGAGCAATCGTGAGCAGGCTTTTGTCGTAATGCTGTGAAGATACCTGGATTGCCTTCACTGTTGACTCTCCAGAGCGTTGACAGCCTGTTTAAAGGTATCGCCGCGTTCCTCGAAATTAGTGAACATGTCGAAGCTGGCGCATCCCGGGGCAAGAAGGACGGTATCACCGGACTGGGAATAATCATGTGCGAGGGAGACAGCTGAATCGAGCGAGTGGGCTCTTGTTGAGGGGGGTATGGGTGAGAGGGACTCTTGGATTCGATCAGCCGCCTCTCCCAGCACGATGATTCGTTTCACCTTTCCCGCGAGGTAGGGGTGAAGTTCCCGGAAGTTTGCACCTTTATCTCTGCCGCCCATGATGAGGATGACAGGTCCTGGGAATGAATCCAGTGCAACCTTTACAGAATCGATGTTAGTTGCCTTGGAATCGTTGTAGTAATCGACGCCATCGAGCGTGAGGATATACTCGAGGCGGTGTGGTACTCCGCTAAATGTTTGCATCACCTTCCCAATAGCTTCGACAGTTACGCCGAGCAGACGGCACGCCGTTGCGGCCGCAAGGAAGTTGGTCAAATTATGAACACCGGGAAGCGATACATCCTTCTTGTAAATAAGGATTTCATCTGCTCCATCATAGATCTTCGTTTCATTGACACTGAAGAGGGAATCGCTGTGACCGGCGAGTGAGAAGGGGATAAGTTGCGCCGTTGTATGAATCATAGCTGACAGCTGGGAGTCATCGCTGTTGAAGATGACGGTGTCGTCAGCAGTCATATTCTCCATGATGCGCATCTTGGCGGCGGCATAATCATCCACCGTTGGATACCGGTCGAGGTGATCAGCAGTTAAATTCAATAAGACAGCAACCTTGGGATGGAAATGACGAATGTGCTCCATCTGGAAACTGCTGATCTCCAGGATGTGTATGCCTTTCTCAGGTCGAGTCTCAAGAGTAGAAGTGACTGTTTCCGAAAAAGGGATACCGATGTTGCCAGCGAGAAAGGGATTAAACTTGCCCCTGGTACACATTTCCGCCAGCATTGTAGTAGTGGTGGTTTTGCCATTTGAACCTGTAACTGCCACGACAGGCAAGTCTGTAAACCAGCTGGCGAGTTCGACTTCGCTCACTACTGGTATCTCCTTCTCGCTGGCACATCGGATGGCATCGGCATCCTGTGGGACTCCGGGGCTGACTACCATCATGTCTGCCTCAAAGATTTTTTCTGAGTGGCCACCAAATTCCATGGCTACACCCAATCTTTCCAATTCAGATAAATCCTTAGTTAATAAAGGTGACTCATTTTGATCGCTGAGAAGAGCGTTGGCCTCCTTCTTGATAAGGAGCCTGGCGGCAGCAGCGCCGCTTTTCCCGGCGCCAATGACGGCAACTGTCTTGCCCTTTAATTCAATATTCTCTCTTACGCTGATATCTATCATCGGATCTTGAACGTGCTCATGGTCATCAGGGCGAACAAAATTCCGATAATCCAGAATCGGATAACCACTTGTGTTTCCTTCCACCCTTTCATTTCATAGTGGTGGTGGATGGGAGCCATGCGGAAGAATCGTTTTCCTTCCCCGTTTTTTTGTTTACTCCACTTGAAGTAGCTGAGCTGGATAAGGACGGAGACTGCTTCCCAGACGAAGACGCCGCCAAGGATCACAAGAAGGAATTCTTTTTTCACAAGCAAGGCGAGGGTACCCAGGGCGCCTCCGGCAGCGAGAGCTCCTGTGTCGCCCATAAAGATCTGTGCTGGCGGTGCGTTGAACCAGAGAAATCCGAGACAGGATCCCATGAGAGCAGATGCGAAAATGGCCAGCTCACCAGCACCGGGTAGATAGATGATATTCAGGTAATCGCTAAAGTCCACACGGCCCGAGATATATGCCACTACTCCCAGGGCGACGGCACAGATAGCAAGTAGACCGGAAGCAAGGCCATCGAGACCGTCCGTAAGATTGACGGCGTTCGAGCTGGCGGTCACCACCACCATTACCCATGGGATATAAAGGAAGCCGAACGAAATTTCAAGGTTTTTGAAGAAAGGTATTGAAGTGATGCCCCTAGTTTCGGCAAACTCTGGCGCCAGAAAAAGCCAGCTTCCCAGCAAAAGTCCGATAACGATCTGGCCTGTCAGCTTGTAGCGGGCGATGAGTCCTTTCTTGGTTTTCTTGACGGTTTTCAGGTAGTCGTCCATAAAACCGAGAATGCCGGTTCCTACCGTCACAAAGAGTATCATATGGATATAAGGATTTTCCAGGTTAGCCCACAAGAGGGTGGGGAGAATCACCGCGAGGAGCAAAATGACTCCCCCCATGGTTGGCGTGCCCTTCTTGATGTGATGTGTTTCCGGTCCCGTATCGCGAATCTCCTCTACTATCTGGCGCGACCGCATAAGTTTAATGAGCAAGGGACCCACGATAAAGCTGATCAGCAACGCCGTGATAGCCGCCATTGCCGAACGGAACGTGATGTATTGAAAAAGGTTAAACCCCGAGATGTATGAAGTGAGAGGGTAGAGAAGATGGTAAAGCATCAGTCCTTGAATACCTCCTCAATAACGGTCTCCAATTCCATGCCGCGCGACCCCTTGAACAGGATGATATCTCCTTCGCTGATCTCCTCTTTTATGCAGTCGGTGAGCCCTCTCTTGTCGTCGAAATGTCGTGCATCAATGGCAGCTTGCGCCAGTGTAACTGTCATCTGGCTCTCCTCACCCAGGCAGAACAGTTGCTCGATCCCGTTCTCTACACACGCCTTACCGACCCGTCTATGGTGTTCTTCAGAATCATCACCAAGTTCGAGCATATCAGCGAAGACAACTATTCTTTTTCCCCGCGAGGGGTGTGCAAGAAGAAGATCAAGTGCAGCGAGGGTGGAAGTGAGGTTGGCATTGTAGGTATCATCGATTACCGTGACACCGTCGAACTCCTTGATTATGCATCTGCCTTTTGTCGGCTCAAAGCTGATTACCGACTGCGCGAAATCTTCCCAGCTGACATCGAAAGTGATGGAGACGGCACAAGCAGCTATGACGTTGTGGGCAAATGTCTGATTGTAGGAATTAAGAAAAATTTCGTGACCGTTGATGATCATACTCAGTACGCCGTCTTCGTCTCTGTGAATATCACAGGTAAAATCGCATTCGGCGCTGTAGCCGTAAGTGACTGTTTGAGCACCAGTGGTCAAGTCTCGGATTCGCTCATCCTCGAAGTTCACAAAAGCGATGCCGTCAGACGGTAGAGCATCGAAAAGTTCACCTTTCGTCTTGCTGATGTTTTCAATCGATCCGAAGCCGGAAAGGTGGGCAGGGGCGATATTGGTAATCAATCCGTACCGGGGTGAGGACAGATTGCACAGATAACCGATATCGCCCCTCTGATTGGCTCCCATTTCGAGGATTGAGAGGGTGTAATGGGAGACTAGCTCGAGTAGGGTGAGAGGTAGTCCGAGGTGGGTGTTATAATTTCCGCGTGTGCCGTGAACTACGTGGCTGGCGGAAAGTGTATGCATGAGCAAATCTTTGGTTGATGTCTTGCCGTTACTACCTGTAATTCCCAGTGCGGGGACGGAGAAGTTTGATCTCCACTCTTGCGCCAGGCCTGCAATAGTTATGGCGGGATTGTCCATTTGAATCTGCGGCAGGGGACAGTCTGAGTTTATTTCTTCGACGAAAGCAGCGGCACACCCTTTCTCTCTCGCGCTGTTGAGATATTTGTGACCGTCCACACGATCTCCCCTGATGGCTACGAAGAGATCACCGGGCTGTGCTTCCCTGGAATCGAGAGTTATACCTGTCGGCATGGTCTCCAATTGCTTGCCTGTTTTGCGTAACAGCATCCTGTAGAATAGTTCCGGTTCGGGCAGATCAATTCGCATTCAGTTGCGCTTTTGCTCCTCATTTTGCCTGTTTTTCTTCAGTGATCTTTTCGACAACTTCGATGTCGGAATATGGAATTCTTTCGGTACCGATAAGCTGACAGTTCTCTCTGCCTTTGCCGACCACCGCCAGTATATCGCCTTCCTGAAGTTCTTTGACAGCCTGGCGAATTGCCACGGCACGATCGTCGTAAAATGTGTGTCTATCCTCCTTGAAACCCGCCGCAATATCCTCATTGATGGAATCGATAGACTCCGTGCGCGGATTGTCCGGTGTCACCAGGATCCTGTTAGCGTAAGCTTCGGCGGCCTCGGCCATTAACGGTCGTTTGTCGTGATCTCTGTCACCGCCGCATCCGAAAATCACAATCAGCTTTCCCGAGATAGGCAGAAGTGTCCGGAGAGAAGAGAAAAGTTTATGGTAAGCGTCAGGTGTATGAGCGTAATCGACGATCACCGAAGCGCCGTTCTGCAGGAGAAATCTTTCTGATCTGCCGGGTACCGAAATGCAAGCCTCGATACCGCGTCCTATTATGTCGGTCGGTATACCCATTGACCACGCTGTTGTGGCCGCCGCCAGAATGTTCTCAAGATTGTGTACGCCGATGAGAGGTGAATTGATACTGACTTTTTCATCTTCCATCCTGATGATACCGGTGATACCGGCACCTGACATACCCCATTCCTGAAAAAAGATATCTGCGTCGCTATCAACAGCGTAACTTGCTATTTTCGCATCGGTGAGGTTTTTCAATCTGTCGAATCGGGCATCAGATCTGTTCAGGATCGCTACACAATCGGCAGGCAGCATTTGAAATAGGCGCGCCTTCGCTTCGAAATAGTTGTCCATAGTTCCGTGGAAATCGAGATGATCCTGGGAGAGATTTGTGTAGACGGCTACATCAAATTCTACGTCCTCCACGCGGCTAAGCTGGAGGGCATGGGAAGAAACTTCCATCACAACGTGAGTTACATTGCCGTCAGCGAGCAGTCGCAATGTTTTTTGCAGATCGAGGCTGTCCGGGGTGGTGAGAATTGATTGGGCTTCCATGCCCGGCGCGTGAATCCCCAGCGTACCCACGACACCTGTCTGCAATTCGTGTTTTTCGAAGATGGAATCGAGCAGGTAGCTGACAGTAGTTTTTCCGTTGGTACCGGTGATACCGACAATGGTGAGTTCTTTCGAGGGGTGACCGTAAAAGTTGGCCGCAATGCGGGAGAGGGCCTTGCGCGGATCGTCAACTCTGATCAAAGGTGTCTTTACCTCTATAGAATGGTCAGCGGTGCTTCCACCGTTTGAAATGACCACGGCCGCGCCGCGCTTAATTGCATCGGGGATATAAAAGCTCCCGTCCTCTGTCAATCCGGGGATGGCAACGAAAGCGCTTCCGGGCCAGATGTGCCTTGAGTCGGCGCTCACCGACTGGACGGGAACATCCAATGCTATGTCAGTGATCGTAGTTACACCTTCAAGCAGTGAAATCAATCTTTGCATCAGTTCAGTCCCATGGTACAGATTGAGTTCAGTTTCACCATCTTTCCGGGCGCGGGACTCTGCCAGACAACAGTACCGGACCCCCGAACTTTTGGTGTCAATCCGGAATTCTTGAGAACATTAATTGCCCTTCTGAGGCTCTTTCCTCTTACGTCTGGAACATATGCCATACCATTTTCAACTTCTGGTTTGGCGATTGTTCCCGTTGTTATTAGAGTGACCGGTTCAGTAGCTGCTGTTTTATGAACAGGTTCTGTCATTGCAATGAGCTCGTTCATCTCCTGTTTTTTCTGGGGTCGGTGAACTAGAATAGAATCGTCGCTGTTTATGATCCGTTTGACACATTCACGGAAGACGGGTGCCGCACCTGTTCCACCCCAGTGATATCCCGGCTTTGGTTCATCCAGGATGATGACGCCGGTCATTATCGGGTCGTGTGCCGGAAAGAATCCCACAAAGGAGGCGATGAATTTTGTGTCAGAGTATTTTCCATTCAGATATTTTTTAGACGTTCCTGTTTTGCCGGCGATATTCCACCCTTTGATGCGTGCGCTTGTCCCTGTACCAGTTTCCACCACCTGACGCAGCATATCGGTGAGCTGTTCCATGACGGGCTGTGATGCCACCTTGCGGATCAGCTGCGGCGACGCAGTGTAAGTGACTTTTCCCGTTGGATGAATAATCCGGTCCACGAGAAACGGTTTCATAAGAAAACCGCCATTCGCGATGGCGCTGTAGGCGGCGGCCAGCTGTAAAGTTGTAACGGAAACCTCGTAGCCTAATGAAATCTCGGCCAGGGAAATACCGCTCCATTGATCGGTCTCCTTCAGTACACCCTTTGTTTCGCCGGGGAATTGGATTCCGGTGATGGTGCCGAAGCCGAATTTTCTGCCTGTAGTATATATGCGGCTGTTGCCGACAGTCTCGGCGATCTTTACCGTCCCTACATTGCTGGAGTTGGCGATGATCTGAGGAAAAGTGAGAAGTCCAAAATTGTTCCAATCCTCGATGACCTGTCCGCGATAGACGTAGCTGCCGTCTTCGCAGTTGAATTCATCCTGAATGCCTACTGTATTGTAGGTCAACGCCGCCGTGGCCGTCACAATTTTAAACGTGGAGCCTGGTTCGAACTGATCGGTGATGATCTTGTTCTTGTAGGCCTCGCGGACGGAGGCTGCCGGTTCGTTAGGGTCAAAGTCCGGCAGGCAGGCGAGGGCCAGAATTCTACCTGTGTGAGGCTCAACCAGTAGACCCATACCGCCGGCTGCACCTGTCTGCACTACTCTACGGCTCAGCTCGTCTTGTAAGATAGCCTGATAGTTGAGATCTAATGTCAATATGATATCGGAGCCGTCCATAGGATCCCGCCTGGGGTAAGCGTGATTCCTCCAGTTGCGACCCTTTCCATCCCTCTGTAGAACAATCCAGCCGTCGCGACCCTTCAGGTGGTTGTCGAATTGCTTCTCGATACCTTCCAGACCGAGATTATCTACATTCGTGAAACCGAGGACCTGCGAAGCGATCTTCTGATGAGGATAAAATCGGTAACCATGCCGATTTGTGATCAGGCCCCTGTCTCTTATCTTCATCAGTTCACGGCTCACTTCGCTACGAAGATTGCGTTCCAGGTATACGTACGGAGAAGAATTGTTAAGTCTGCCTTCATAATAATCCCGGCTGCGACCGGTGGCTGACGAAAAACTTGTGATGATTTCTTGCCTGTTTTCCACCTCTTCAGGATGAATGGCGAAGGAGTAGTGGATAATGTTCTCTGCCAGCGGAATGTGATTCCTATCCCTGATCTTTCCCCTTACAGCTGAGAGGATGACACGGTTTTCCCCCTGGTTGTTACTCTGTGCGCGGAGATCGGCTCCCCGGATGACCTGAATATAGAAGAACCTCATGGTCAATCCGGTCCAGCTGAGGATGACTAAACATGATATGAAGAGGACGCGAGGACGAAACTTTGTGAAAGCCTTTGTCACTTGGTAACGCTTCCCGGTTTATAAAGGTGCGAGTCGTCCAGATAGACGACCAGAGTCTCAGGCTCCGGCGTCACCATACTCAGTTCATCCTCGGCAATTCTTGTAATGCGGTCTATTCGTTTGAGACGTGTGATTTGGCTGAACAGTTCGCCGTTTTCCTCAATCATATTTACTTTAATCTTGCGCAGTGCCACATTCTCCCGCGTGGTGATGTTGATTTCGTTGTAGACCCATAGATAGGTAAGGAGACCTGATATGGACAGGATAGAGACGACGAAAAAGAGGAGTGAGTTGATGAATTCCTGCTGCCTTTTAGATTTGCGTTTACGCTGGACTGGTTTTTTCCTCGTCATCCTGTTTTCTCCGCTGCCCGTAGCCTGGCGCTTCTGGCGCGGCTGTTATGGGCAATCTCATCAGCTCCCGGGCGTATCACTTTCCTGGTGATGATTCCCAATTCTGGTTGCTTACCGCAACGGCACTGTGGCAAATCCGGGGGACAGATGCACCCTTTCTGGAGTTGCCGGAACCTCGCTTTTACCAGCCGGTCTTCCAGCGAGTGATAAGAAATAATTACAATGCGTCCGCCCAGCTTCAAATAGGAGGAGAACAGAGCCAGGAACTGCTGCAAAGACTCCAATTCACGATTCACGGTGATACGCAGCGCCTGGAATACCCGTGAAAGCGTCTTGGTGAGATACCTTTCTGGTGTCACTTCACTGATAATGCTCCGGAGATCGAGAGTTGTGCGCACAGCTGAACCGCCCCTTTTCTCGATAATTGCTTTGACCAGTCTTTTCGCTCTGCGCTCCTCACCGTATTTTTGCAAGATTTGCACCAGATCGTCTTCATTCCAGTCGTTGACAATCCCTTCAGCTGTGAGGGGTGCGGTGACATCAAAGCGCATGTCGAGCGGCCCATCCTGTCGATAGGAAAACCCTCGCTGAGGTGAATCGAGCTGGAAGGATGAAAGCCCCAGATCTAGAAACATGCCGTCCACCTCGCAGATGCCGAGGGATTCGAGATGAGCAGGGAAATTGCTGTAGGAGCCGTGGAAAAGGTGGCACGAGGAGGCATGTGAAAGACGCGAATGACAGCGTTTAATTGCCTCACCATCGCTGTCAAGCCCGATAAGTTGGCCTTTGTTCGAAAGAGCCGCAAGCACAGCCTGCGCATGCCCGCCGAGGCCTACTGTCCCGTCCAGGTAGATTCCATTGGGCCTGATCCTTAGACAGGAAAGCACCTCTTTCTTGAGAACGGGGATATGGAGAGAGTTTTGATCCGAGCATGCCGAATTCACTATTTATAGAACGATTTTGTCTCTTAAGTCTTCGAGTTCATCAGAAGAGATGGTGAGTGTCTCATCTTCTATCTCGTTAAGTTTCTCCGGATTCCAGATTTCGATTTTGTTTACCACGCCGATTATCATGACATCCTTTTCAATGCCGGCAAATTCGCGCAGTACGGGGGAAACCTGAATGCGCCCCTGTTTATCCATAGTGACGGGAGTGGCGTATCGTACTGTCGAACGAATAAACGAGCGGTAAATCTTGGAAGCAGATGAAAGTTGCCGTAGTCCTGTCTCGACCTTTTGCCATTCGGTTAGAGGATAAGCGATGATACACGTATCCATCCCTTTCGTTAGTACGAACGTTCCTTCGTTGTCGCCTGAAAGGGAGGTGCGAAATCGGGCCGGAACATTTACTCTCCCCTTGGCATCAAGGGAATAAGCATATTCACCTGTGAATGTGTTGAGTGATACCATTCTAGTAAAGAACGTATGGGAAAGTAACCCACTCCTACCCACAAGGTTAAATCAATAACCCACAAATGTCAAGGAAAAATTCTCACATTTTTTGAGAATTTATCTTTTGTGGATTATTTTAGTGTAGAGCGGACTATCTGGGGATGTAGCTGATAATGGTCAATTGACCCGTTCCTACCCGATAGGAAACTTCTGTGGGATTGGGGAGAGAGTCGAGACCAATTGGTGCATCATTGAGATTGAGTTGAACTTCACTGCTCTTTTCGATACGGATGCTGACGAAGGATTCGAACTTCAAAACGAACTCATCTCCGGGAGAAACTGTCCCGGACGCCGGTTCCGATCCGTCTATGATATACTCGTACCAGATGGGGGATAAGGTACTTAGAGTAAGAGAGAAGGGTGCCGGCAGCAACAACTCGTCCACGCGGCGATTTTGGCTGTAGTTGGCCAGCAGGAATCTGTCCGTAATTCTCTCTTCGGCAGATTCCGCTTGCTCTATTACCGTAGTTTTTTCTTCCGCGGGAGCAGGTACATCTGTCACAATGCTTCGGATGATGTAGACGGCGAAGACGACTACTATCAGCAGTGCGACTAATTTGCCGATGGGTGCCTGCATCTGGAAAGGAGTGCGCCCTTTTAGTTCATGATCTTCTTCCATCTCGTCTTCATCATTCATTGCCGGGACAGTTTCTTCCACTGTTAGTGATGCCTCTTGGGGCGATCCCTCACCTGTGTTTGCGAGATGTATTTCAAGCTGGTTCAGTATTTCGTCTTTATCCGCGCCGATTTCAACGGCATAAGCTCTTAAGAAAAGTCGCACGTAGACTGTTGGCAGGAAGGAGAAATCGCCTTGCTCCATAGCTTCGAGGTACTGGATATTGATTTTTGTTCGATTGGCTACTTCGGAAAGCTCGATGTCTTGCTTTTGGCGCAACTCTCTCAGCTCTGTATAAAATGATATCACCTGTTATTTTCCTTATAATCTCGAGGAGAAAGTTTAGCCGTAATCCTCTTGCTTTGCAAACCAATTGTAGCGTGACTGAACTGAGTTTCGCTTGAGAGTCGTGATTGTGAAGTTCGTTTTGATTCCTGTTTCCACTTATTCAAGACTTTACCAATGTTCTCATAAGGCGAAGGAATTGGTACTGAACCGCTTCTGAATCTTTGCTGTTCTCAATAGTTGGGCAAATTTTGAGATGGGGAATCCCACCACGTTGTTGTAACAACCGTTAATCTTTTCCACAAAGCAGGCTGACCAGTCTTGGATGCCGTAAGCGCCGGCTTTGTCGAGCGGAGTAGCGCTGCGGATGTAGTAGTCAATCATCTCATTGGTGAGTGGTAAAAAAGTGACATCGGTCTTTTCGTAGAAGGTATATTTTTCCTCTCTGGATTTCTTCACGATGGCTACACCTGTAAATACAGTATGTCTGTTGCCAGATAAAGCTCTCAGCATTTCTTTCGCTTCTGCCTCGTGGGCCGGTTTCCCCATAACAGTATCCCCGAGGACGACTACGGTATCCGCGCCGATGACCACCCTGTCCGGGAAATGCTGGGCCACCTCCCGCGCCTTCTCAAGGGCAAGCTGCTGGACGAGTTCAGCCGGATCGGCGGCATTGGTGTGACACTCTTGAACCGAACTGGGGATAACCTCGAAAGGGACATCCAGCTTTTGCAGTAGTGCTTTGCGGCGGGGAGAGCCAGAAGCGAGAATGAACTGTGACTTCATGCGTTCGGACGCCATTTCAGCGGTACTTCGCTATCTTTCCTATATGTTTTGCTTTTTTTCCGCCATCCACCGGTACCGCCGTAATCTGGTAGAGATAGGCTCCATTAGCGATATCACCCTCAAAATCATCTCTACCGTTCCAGTCGATGTGTGTGTAGCCGTAGTAGCTCTCCATCGGCTCTATCACCTTAACCAGCACGCCTGACAGTGTAAATATCTTGATAGTGACTTCAGCCTCCCTGTTTACCTCGAAGCCGAACTGCGTCTTGTCGCTGAAGGGGTTGGGGTAGTTAAAGACATTGGTGAGACGCAGTTCCTCGTCTGCTGTGATGTGGAACGAGATGGACTTTTGGTTGGGGTTGTTTGCGTTATCCCACGCCTCCACCGTAATGTGAGACTCACCTTTGGGAAGATCTGACAGGGAGAGGTCGAGGCTACCACTGGTGTAACTTCCCGCATCATAGACAAATCGATCGGTAATGTTTTTAGCGCTGTTTTCGTCGTCATTGAACCAGGCGCGAACGGTGTGACCGACTTCTTCCGTAACATTGATGCCGAGTGGATCGGAGAGGATGACAGTCAGTTGGCCACTTTCTGCAATATGATCACCCCATTCAACACCCCTTTCACCGTACGCGAAGGAGATAAGGGGACCGTCAGAATCGACGGGATTTGACGTTCCGCCGGTGAGGATAAGTCCCTCCTTCATACCGAGTCCCTGCCAGAGATCATCGCCAGCACTGCCGTGAAGAAATACAGTCAGCTGTCCATCCGTTGTGGCGTAGTTGATATCTTTGGGAAGGATGAATTCGCCCTGGAACAGTCCGCCTGTGTAAGGCAGGAGACCGCGAAAAAGGGTGCGGCCCAGAAGTGAGTAGGTCATCTCTTCCGTATATTCTTCGTGCTCATAGATGCGCGAAACAGTACGGTCGGCATCATAGATGATGACGTATCCTTCTCCTTGAGTGGGAGCATCAGCCATGACGGATCCCGAGTAACTGCCGGTCTCCAACGCCACAAGGGTATCGGGAGAAACATCGGTCACCGTTACAGTATCTGACGGTAGTGCGATTGTCAGTCCCGGATCTCCGAACAGGTGAAACATTTCACTGCCAGTGGAGCCGTCCTTGATGGAGCTGTATATGGCTCCCAGCGTCAGGTCGTCCACACTTTGTTCCGGGAAGAAGCTGGCGAAAAGATTGAGGATAAAGTTTCTGTTGGCGGAGAAGGTGATGAGGCCATTTGTACTGATGATGGCGATACCGCCGTTCTCCGCGTCCCGCATAATATCTTCCGACATGGCACTGCCTTCCACGCGGTCGTACTTTCCCCAGCTGCAGGTGGCGGCAACCCAGACGGGGAGCTTCGCACCTGTGTTAATAGATGAAAGGTCTCCCCGCGCCGATGAAAGCAGTCCTTCCTGTGCCCACTGATAGGCCGAGCCGTGACCAATATAGTTTAAGAGTGCTGTCCCTTGCTCCAGCAGATCAAACAGCGCCTCCGAGGCGCCCGGCTTGGTGACGCCGTATTGTGAACCGTCGTTTACCGCCGGAAATTCCTCCATATAGATCTTGCGCGTCTCCAGCGTTTTTGGGATCATGGCGGCTACTTCCTCACTGTTCTTAGTATGCGTCAACTCAATTGAGCCAAAACTCGGGCGGGCAAAATCGTCTGCAATGAGGGTTATTCGCCGCCGCCAGAGACCGATATCAGGGTTGTTTTCGTAAGCAATTGTCTTATCTACCATATTTTCGGCATCGGCTAGCGAAACCGCCGGGAATCGTCCAATAGCCATCTCAGGAACCTTGCCGTCAAGATAGGTAAAACGATCATCTGATGAAGTAGTAAACGTCTGCCCGGACTGAAATGTCGGTACCATATTGTGTGAATTTTGCGAAAGGTTGCGATAGTCGTAGTCGCCGTCACCCAGAAGAAGGACGTAGCTGGGAAATGATCCGTCCGCCGGATTGCGCCAGTTATCCTTAGTCCATTTCAGAAAGTAGCGGATGGCGAGGGGGTCTTGAGTCCCCCCAGAGAATTCGTCATAGATCGCCTTCAGCGGCGCCACAATTGAGTTTTGGCGATAGCTCCTAAGTTTTTCCGCTGCCGCCGCGAATTCCTCTGGAGCGATAATAATATGATCAACAGGGTATATCTCTGTCCGCAGGGTGGTGAACAATTGGTTCTCCATATAAGTGATATCGGTGATCTCCTGAATCTCCTTGTCGTTGAAGACTATGAATCGTTCCTGTTCATTCTGAGAAAGCAGTTTTTCGAAAAAGCCGGTATTGCCGCTGAGGACGATGGTTTCTTCAATGGGCGTAGTGAAGTCCGACACATCCCAAACATTCACGTCTGAGTTGACCTGCGCCACAGCAAACCTGGCGACACTCACATTTGACGGTGCCCAAAATTCGAACGGTAAACCTTCCCACACCAGCTCCTGTCCGTACTTCACCGTTGTCCAGTCGAGGAAAATCTTGGATGCAGGGTCACTGGAGGCGTTCTCATAGACGATGTAGTTGTTGGGGCCGTCACGCAGGAGGGATCCCTTAAGAGTGGTTGAAAAATCACGAAGTGACAGTCCCGACCACGATTTCGTAGCCAGCAGCGTATCCTGCTGCATACCTCTCTGGTAGATTTTGACAAAATGGACAGGGTATTCCTCTGAATCGCTGGAGGTGCCGCCAAAGAGTGACAGATCGATGGTGGCTTCGATATCCTGTTTCGGGTGGTGTAGAGTCAATACCGCAGCCACTGTCTGGCCGGTAGGGACGCCGGCTCCCACCCATAGAAGTCCTGACTCAAACGGATTTTCAATATCCTCTTCATCGTGTCGGTAGGCTAGACCGTAATCCAGCGAGACTGGATTCTCCGCTTCCACATCTTCCACGGTAACCCGTTTTCCCTCCAGATCGGGATCGTCGGGAATGTTAAGCCAGTAGGTGTTGTCGTTGGCGTATGGATTCTGCGTATAGATGACATCGTTGTCTTCGGAAATGTCGAAGCCCGCCGGCCCTCGTCCGTAGAGAACAATTTCGTCCCCCTCGTGGAAAACGCCGTCTGACGCACCTTTCACTTTGAAACCGACCTCTATCAGATTCTCCGGTACAGCTGCACCGATCTCATGCGACATGGGTCGGCCTCCCTTCGGATTGGTGAACATGCGTAGAGCAAAGGGATCGAGAGTCGCGATATCAATGCCGGCAGATTGAAGAGTAGCGGCTGTGATTCTATACATGCCGTCCTCGGGTACTGGAAAGCGGTACCACTGGCCGCTCACTGATTTCTGTCTTGCCGATTTCCTCATTTGAAGCGGGCGCTGCAGCCATCCCTTCGCTTCAGACCAGTTGACGATGGAGTGAGCATAGAGGAGTGCTTCGGCATGTCCTGTTCTCAGTGGCACTGAGCGCGCTTGCGGGAAATAGACCGTCACAACCGCCTTCGTCACCAGATGAAGATCATCGCCTCTGTAGATCAGCGGAGTGAACTTCAGAATGCCAACGTTGAGATCGCGGTAGCGGTCGAGTCTTTCCCAACGTAGAGTCTGATCTGCGGGCTCGAACGTGAAAGGGTGGCGGGGTGATTCGCTGAAAGGCCGCGACTCTATGGAAGTGACTACAATCCTCGGCAGAGATTTTTCGGGCAGTCCAATCCTCCAGCGCAACTCCTCTAGGTAATAGGACTCGCCCGGAGCGGGATTCTCTATTGAGAGCGTCAGGTTCGCCGTGCTGCTTTCAAGAACAGTCCACGATTGCCCGGCGAGAAAAGTAATCAGCGCGAGTGACAGGGGAACGACACGTAGAATTCTCGAAGGACGGCTATATTCTATTGGTGATGAAAGCTCAAAGATGAGTAATGCTCCGTTTGAATGGATTTGAAATTTCGCACCGAGGCCCGTAATTTCCAACGGCATCTTCGACGAGCCAACACCTCTATTGTTTAACCTAATCGCCACTGGAGAGGCAGCCTGGATAGTATGACAACGAACGGAACACCGAAGGATCTGGAAATGATTAAGGTGGTATACGCTGCCTTCGCGGAAAAAGTTGCCGCCGGTCGGACGCTGTTGGGTCGGCCCCTCACCTATACAGAAAAGATACTGCTGGG
>JASLRT010000075.1 GCA_030743815.1 Candidatus Neomarinimicrobiota bacterium
TGTATTCAATTCAATTCAAATAACTTAGGGCTTCTCCCCCCACCTCCCACCCCACCGTCTGGCACGGGTAGCTATGAATTAATGTAGCTAGTGCCAAGCCATACCCCATCCCCCTTGGCTATACTGCCCCCAGAGGGAGGGTTATGCGGAGTGGGATGGCGGCTAACGGCTAGGACTCCCATGGGGGATTAGATACAAGTGGGGGGGTATAGAGATTAATCTCAAGCTCACAATATCATTCCTTCTCCCCGTAGCATTTATGTTGCTGCTGGTAGCTTGTGGCGATACCCAGCCCCTACTAGATATAGAAGCCACTGTAGAGGCTAGGGTGGAGCTAGCCAAGGCTTCTTTGGTTGTGTTACCGCCGGTTCTAAAATGACCCAGTAACGCCGGAATGGAGTTGACCCACCCCCTGTGAGGGGAGCATCGTGTCGTTGGGAGGAAACCTGACGCGGAGGTGCTCCAGACAAGTGCTAAGAGGTGGGACAGTGAAACAGCTATACGAGTTAAAGGGCGAGGGGCGATCAATCAGGAGAATAGCGAGGGACCTGGGGATATCGCGGAACTCAGTACGCAAGTACCTTCGATCTCCCCAGGTGCCGAGAGCCAGGCCGAGACCGCGACGGCCTTCGAAGCTGGACCCGTACAAGGGTTACATCCATCAGCGGTTATCAGATGGGCTTGAGAACTGTGTCGTGCTTCTCCGCGAGCTTCGGGCCCAGGGGTACGGCGGCGGGTACACGATATTGAAGGAGTACGTGCACCCGTTGCGCCGGGCGAGGCAACCTGTGGCGACGGTCCGGTTCGAGACTGAGCCGGGAGAGCAGGCCCAGGTGGACTGGGGTAGCTTCAGCTACCTAACTGAGGACGGTGACAAGAAGAAGGTGTGGGCCTTCGTGATGGTGCTGAGTTGGTCTCGGGCCATCTACGTGGAGTTTGTACGCAGGGCGGACGTGGCCACCTTCATCCGATGTCACGTCAACGCCTTATCCTACTTTGGGGGAGTGCCTCGGCGGTGCCTGTACGACAACGCCAAGGTGGTGGTGCTGGGCCGTGACAACAACGGGAGACCTGAGTGGAACCAGCGCTTCCTGGACTTCGCACTGAGGATCGGCTTCGACATCCGGCTCTGTAGGCCGTATCGGCCCCAGACGAAGGGCCGGGTTGAGAGTGGCGTCAAGTACGTGCGTGGCAACATGTGGCCCGGGGCACGCTTCACCGACGATGCGGACCTGAACCGCCGGGCGATGGAGTGGTGCGAGTCAGTGGCGAACGTTCGGGTCCACGGCACCACCAGAGAGCGGCCTAAAGAGCTGCTGGCCAAGGAGCAACCTTACCTGGCGCCTCTCGCCGAGCCGGCTCGGCTGACTCCCTTCCTGCGAGAGGATCGGAAGGTCGGCCGTGACGGGTACGTGCAGTGGGACAGAGCCTGGTATGGCGTTCCGTGGACCTGGGCCACCGAGACGGTACAAGTAGCACCAGCCCTGGGGATGGTGGAGATCTGGGGCGGCGACCATCGGATAGCAGTGCATCCCAGGGCACAGAGAGCCGGCCAGCGCTTCACCCTGCCCGGCCAGTGGAATGGACTGCGTAACGGCGATAGCAGGCCGAGGAAGCAGGCTCTTGCGGTACAGGTATCCACGGTGGAGGTCGAGCGGCGGTCGCTGGACGTATACGAGCTCCTGGCAGAAGGAGGTGGGCGATGATCGCCCTGGAACAGGCCCGACAGTACATGGAGACGCTGGGACTCACGCAGGCGGCCGCGGTGCTGGACAGTAGGCTGGATGCCGCCGCTCACAAGCAGCTCTCCTACCCCGAGGTGCTGGCAGACCTGCTAGGCATCGAGGCAGCGGCTCGCAGGGAGCGCTATTTGACGACCAGGACCCGCCTGGCCCATCTACCCTTCCAACGTACCCTGGACCAGTTCGACTTCGGCTTCCAGCCCTCCATCGACGAGCGCCAGGTCAAGGAGCTGGCAAGCCTTACGTTCGTGGCAGAGGCTGCCAACCTTCTGCTGTTAGGGCCTCCCGGAGTAGGCAAGACCCATCTGGCTGTGGGACTGGCCATCAAAGGCATAGAGCAGGGGTATGGGGCTTACTTCATCCGGGCCTACGATCTGATGGAGGACCTGAGAAGGGCGCGGGCTGAGCATCGTCTGGACCGGCGCATGAGAGTCTACCTGGCGCCTAAGATCCTGATCATAGACGAGTTCGGCATCTGGCCCTACGACAGAGACGCCGCCACCGCTTTCTTCACACTAGTATCGGCCAGGTATGAGCGGGGCAGCATCGTCCTGACGTCCAACAAGGGCTTCGCCGACTGGGGTGAGTTGCTGGGAGACACAGTGATCGCAACGGCTATCTTGGACCGGTTGCTACACCACAGCCACGTCCTGAATATACGAGGTGAGAGCTACAGGCTCAAGGACAAGCGCCAGGCCGGGCTGATGACCTCCACTCACCTACTGTCAGCGGGATCGGAAACCGTAGAGGGCGGAAAGGAAATAGCCGAGGTGGGTTAATCCTAAACCGGCGACAGAGGGTCAAATCTCGACCGGCGTTGACAGTTGTGGGGTAGGGGCTAGACTTTAAGAATCTTTTCTTCACTTCCGACTGTTGCGGTCAACATCAGCGAATGTCAGCATCCCATATCCACGCACCGAAAATGGTTACGGGGCCATATCTACCGCTCAGTTATCTTTCGTATGTCATTTTTGGATCTTCTTGGAGAATTCGACATTACCGCCCCACAATCAGGACAAAACTTAGCGCCTGCCTTTCATGTGTTCGTGTGTTACGTCCCCTCTCTAAACTCATCCGCCCAGCAAATGCTATCACCCGAGGGGAAACCCAACGTTTCCATCTGTTCGAGAGCTCTTTGAAGAAAATCTTGATGTTCAGGAATCAGCGTAGGTTCTGGGCACACCGCCCACGGTAGGCCACCCCCCGACTGTTCCCAGTTCGGCCCCACACCCCGACGGATACCCCACTCAAATTTATCTTGTATCCGGGCAGGAGTTGCTTTACCCAACGGTTGCCCTCGTTCAACTGTTTGGCCGTTCTCGACCATCAGATCTACCATATGGTCATAACTGACATAATAGATATCATCGCCATCCGGAATAATTGCGAGCTCCCAATCAGCTTCATAGACTCCTTCAGGGTCTTCGTGATAAAGTTCTTGTCTTAGCAATACCACTTTTCCAGAGACCGACGCCACTAGAATCGTTTCCGGCACGATTTCCCACCATATATCGATGTTTCTGTCCTCACCAGCTGTGGGGAGAGTCCACCCATTTTCTCCACTACCAAAGGGTTTGATAACCCAATTTCCAGCGTACGATAAACCGCCATAAGATTTGGTAGCTTCATCGTAGCTATCTGCAATAGGGAATGGCAAAATCAATCCGTCCAAAAGGGGAACATGCGTTGGAGTGGGAGTAGCTGTAGGTTCGAGTGTAGGTGTAACCGTTGGTGGCACCTGAGTCGGTGTAGGTGTCAGAGTCGGAGTTGGCGTGGCCGTAGCTGTAGCTGTGGGCGGTACCTGTGTAGGGGTAGCAATCGTTGCAGCTTTTCCAGCTTGCACCGTATTCGGGAACATTAAACACTTCAATCTATGTTTGTCTTGAGAACCATCAAGGTTTTCTACATCAACATAAGCGCTTTGACCATTTGATTGAACATCAAGATTCCTGGCAACTATGGTTGTTATTGTTCCATTTCGGTCAAATCCGTTTGCCTTGTTATAACATGCTGCTGAACCATAAACTAATCGCGCACCCTTATCTTTCTTTGGCGCTTGACTTTCATCGTTTGAACCAAACTTGAAACCATTACCATCACCATTTGAGGTAAGAGGATTTTTCCCATTGTGGTTTGATGATGAATAAAAAATCCTAATCGTTACGTCATCATTTTCTATTTGTGCCCCATCCCCACCTTTCCAAAAATCATAACCATCGTCGGAATTATGGTGAGCGTGAGCATCGATGAACGTTATGTTATGTGCACCGTATTTCACAGCTAATCCATCTGCATTCCCACCTGCCCAAGTAGAGGAACCTTCACCACCACTGCTTACGTCGTTATAACTATTGAATACTTCAACACTCACAACACAATTATTGGTAGAGTCAAACCCATTTGAGCTTATTCCAGCACCGCTTGAGTTTAAGATATTTGGCTCAACGCCGGTGTTGCCGACTACGGTGTTGTGAACCAGAGAGTTTTTCCCCAATACCACACCTTCATTTCCTGCATTCATGATTCTTAGACCGCTAATCGAACCGGAATCTAACTTAATTCCGATATCAATATTGTTAGCAAGCAATATGATCTCACCTTGACCAATTAATTTATGACCGTCTCCGATAGAAAGAGTTCTGTGTAGTTCATAGGTGCCACTCGTCAAAACTGTGAACTCATTCCTTTTAACCGATTCATAGATTGCCTCTGTGTCCTTCTTGTGTAGTTCTTCACTTATAGTGTTCGCATTTGCTATGTTTGTTATCTCTTCTACTCTTCTCTCACAGTTAGCAGAGTCACCAATTTCACCGATGGTTTTCCACTGTTCAGCATTTACACCTTTTATATAGTCACTGGATTCAATTGGCGTCCTGCTAAAGGAATAATCCTTAGTCCACAACGTCATAGTGGGGGCATCCTTGCCAGACAGCTCGATTTGCGTCGAATTTTCGACAATGATTCCAGGATGCGGTGGACTTTGTGGATCCATAATCCTTTTGATCAATCCAGTAATACAAATGTCCTTGCCCAGGTAGTAATTCTCTGGACTTTTATTGGCGAATTCGGTACGAATCCTCGCCGATATCTTCACAACAAATCGGTCTGGATCAGAAAAGGGTTTGCCAATGTAGAGGGTGGCGTTGGGGTGACTGAAACCTCTATCGGTGTAAGTGCCAACGACTGGGCCACACAACGTAGTATTTGTACCGATGTAATCTTTGCCCTGATCCCAACTGATGACACTCGCAGACGAAGGTTTGGTTTGCACCTTAGCCGCAGGGGTTGGGGTATCAGCGGATGGTACTGGTGTAAGAGTAGCAGTCGCTCTCTTAGAGGAATATTTGAAACTCACGTCGTGTTGTTCTACAGGAAGTTGATAGCCGCCGCATTCGAAAGGATAAGCAAGTACCCCACTGGGGAATTCCGTGCCAGGGCTATAACATTTCCAGTAGAAGAATGAGCCTGGCTGAACCCAATGAAGATAGCGGTTTCCCTTTTCAACGGTGGGGTTTTCGGATGTATGCGAGACTTTGAAGCGAAAAGGAGCCTGAGGGTTAGTACCAACGGTGATATATTCTCCTTCGTTCTTCTCCTTTAAAGAACGGGGGTGGCCAACGCTACCAGCGAATCCAATTACCTCACCTCGTTTTATCGAGTGTCCAATCAAAGCTTCGCATGAACGTGCATTACCATTTTCTTGGGAATAATCGTCGACTGCATAGAATATGTGTCCCTGCACTTGTACAGTACTTCCCCACTCTTCAACCTCACCGCAATCGGGATTTTGATTATGACCAAGCAATAGAGGAGAGGTGGATAAATGATAAGTACATATAATCATGCCTGGCCAATCGGGACTTGAAGACTCAAAGCATAATTCTAAATCATTGAATGGGGTGATATAGACTTTGTTTTGACCGTCAGGCAGTTGGTTCGCACTGTTGCCGTCGATTAATTTAATCCTATATTTGGCATTGCGATTCTTAAAGCCTATAAATACCATATCAATAGGTGCGAGAAGAGGAGCTCCGT